>CBDUWM010000072.1:0-1735 GCA_965370925.1 uncultured bacterium | reverse complement strand
CCATATCTTTTATCTCAATAATCTCATTTGGTGTAAAATTAAATATCTCAAACTTACTATTTACTTTATTCTCAAACAATAAAAAATCTATTCCCCTAATTACATCCTTCTCATTTACATATTGTCTTGCCCAATGCTTTGAAGCATACGGAAGAATTGGTAATATCTTTTTAATAAATGTTAATAATCCTGGCCCTTTTCTCTTGTTCCCCTCAACACCATTCACAGTTGAGAATCTTAAAACATAAATATCAGTTTCTGTATGTCTTCCATGGACTATTTTATCATTTAAAATTGCCTCTACTCTTTTTTTCTGGAAACCATAAGGATATACATCTTCAAATAATTCATCGTCCTCTTTTAATAAATATCCTATGTTCTGTCTTCTTGGACCATAAACTGCAGCAGAAGATATATATATCATTTTCTTAACACTCTTATTTGAAAAACAATACTCAAATACTCTTCTGCAACTCTCTAAATTAATAAACTCTTGTTTATGAATCTTATTATAAGGACTTCTAATATCAAAAGCACAATGAATAACTAAATCAGGAGTATCTCTTAATAACTCCTCCCACATATTGTATGCCAAATCTAAACTATAATAATCAATCTTATCATGCTTTAAATCACTAGGTCTATCCTCTCTATCAATGACAATGACCTTATCAACATCATCTCTTTTAATTAAGTTTTTTACTAAGAGGCTTCCAATATATCCAGCCCCTCCTGTTACTAAAATCTTCATTTTGGGTTTAAAAATAATAATTTTACTGTCTTTATTAATATTAATACATCTAAAAGTAATGATGCATTTTTAATATAATAAAGATCATACTTCAATTTCTCTCTTGTCTCATCAACTGAATTACTTGCCATATAATGAATCTGTGCCCATCCAGTAAGTCCAGGCAAAACAATATGTCTTGTATCATAATATGGAATCTCATCTTTTAATAAATCAATGACTCTTGTCTGTTCTGGTCTTGGTCCTACAAAAGAGATATCTCCTCTTAAAATATTATATAATTGAGGTATTTCGTCTATATGTGTCTTTCTAATAAACTTTCCTATAGGAGTAATTCTTGAATCATTCTTCTCTTCCCATGCTGGCCCATTATTAACCTTCATTGATCTAAACTTATGTAAAACAAAAGATTTCCCATCCCTACCCATTCTCTCCTGAGAAAAAAATATTGGTCCTCTATCAAATAACAAAATTGAAATTAGAATCAATAGAAATATCGGAGATATCATAACCATCAATATTAAAGACAGAATAATATCAGATATTCTCTTTATACTATCATATATCTTCTTTGGTTTAATATTTGAAACAAACCAAGACTCATCAATACTTTCAATTGATTCTTTGATAAATATCAATTCATAAAAATCAGACAAAGAAATCAATTCTGCATTTTTAATAAACAATGACTTATAAGCAATATCTAAATTTTTGTCCCTCATTAAAGTATCTGGAAATACTAAAAACACATCATTCTTTTCTTTTGAAACTAACTCATTCAAATCTTCAAAATTTATATTCTCTAGTACTTGTCTTGTCTCATACCCCATTTGTGGGTTTGAATTCAATGCAAGTGATATTTCGTCAATAACATCTGAGCTACCTAAAATAAATACCTTTGTTTTAAAATGCTTATAAAAAACACTTCTCAAAAAGAATTTAAAGAAATAATCTATGAAAAAGAATATAACACAGAATATTAAT
>CBDUWM010000071.1:0-1823 GCA_965370925.1 uncultured bacterium | reverse complement strand
ATATTATAAGCCTGTATAGTACCAGGAGCAATATTTCCAAATCCTAGAGCAGTTCCTCCTGTCACTGTATCAACTCCTATTTCACTATTTGCTATTAAATCATTTCCATCATTTGTTCCCTTTCCTCCTTTTATTGTTTGGTCAGTTATTCTATCACCATGTATTGAATTCATAGCAAAATGACTAGAACCTAATTCTGATCCTCCAATTTTATTTCCTGTTATACTTCCAGCCAATTGAGTATTTGTTATAGTTCCATCTAATTGAGAAGTTGGTATATTGGATATTTTAGAAGCAGAGATATTAGCAATACCGCTAATGTCAGCATCTACAATAGTTCCAGCTAATATTTTTCCAGCAGTGACAGCATCAGTGTTTAATTCAGTAGAACCTACTGCTAATGGTCCTATTTTTGCATTAGTTACTGCATCATTATTTATTTTATCTGTAGTGACTGCTGAATTTATAAGTTCATCTTCTCCAACACTATTGTCTGCCATTTTTGATAAAGTCACACTACTTTCATTTAATTGTAAAGTATTAATGCTCATACTTATTAATCTGTTCCCACCAATAGTATTATCTGCAAATTTAGCATTAGTTAATACAGGAATACAATTTAAATGAATTGGATTATCACAAGTCTGTTCATTTACAACATGAATTGAGTCTGCTGTCATCATTTCTGCAAAAAATACTGTATGATTTACTTCCAGTATTACTTCATTTATGTATGTAAATTCGGTTGTAGTTAAATTATTAACATATAATTGATCAAAACTAGCAGTTGTTGGTAAACAAGTTTGATCTAATTTATTTGTTGAATTACATTCTAATTTAGCAACAGAAACACTTGTTATATGATTATTATTCACAGCACCATCTTGAATTTTATTACTAGTTATTGAATTATCAATTATATTATTAGTATTAACAGAATTATCAGCTAAAAGATTATTAGTTATTGAATTATCAATGATATTACTCGTATTAACAGAATTATCAGCTAAATGAGTATTTGTTATTGAATTATCAATAATACTCTCGGTCGCATTAATAGGAGGTAAACAGTTTGATTGAATGAAACCATTGGAACATTCCTTATTACTTATATCAAAACAATTTTGAGCTATAATATTATCATTAGTATTACATGTTAACATTTGTTCTACATCTAATTCATTAGTAAAAAAATGAGTACTATTTATAACAACTTCATTCATATGAATAAAATTAAAATCAAAGGTTGTAAGATTTGTAACGGTTAATTCATTAAATGAGGCAGATGGTTGTAAACAATTATTATTCATAGGTTCCAGACACATGGTATTCCCAGACAGAGTAGTGTTTATTAATGTTGATTCAGTAATTTGTGAATTTGATATCCCTACACTAAGTAATGTTGAATTTATAATCGTCGAACCATAAACTGTTATATTAGATGATTCATTAGAAACACAACTCAAATCTAAAACTCTATCACATGTTACATCAGCATTTAAAAAAACTTTATTTTCTAAAATAGTTCTATCTGTAACATTTAAAGTTTTCAATTGTAAATCTCTATTCGTAATCACATCCCACTCAAACACATAGATAGAACCTAATGTTATTACTGTAGCTAATGCTATATAAGAGAAAACTGTAGCTACCTGAGTTAAATAAAGACTTGAATTAAGTGCTGTTAATTTTGAAGAAAAACTCTTTACACCCATTTTCTCTTTTCTTTTAAATTCTTTATTTTTTTAATTATATTTATTATATTTTAATTTTCTTTTTTCTTAAATTTTATTAAATTGATAAGGGTTTTTGAAAAAAAAATG
>CBDUWM010000070.1:0-2054 GCA_965370925.1 uncultured bacterium | reverse complement strand
AGAAACAATGTGTCTTTTGCAAAAGAAAAGGAGAGTTTTTATGTGATGATTGTTTCTCTTTAATTGAAGTTTTAGAAAAACAATATCCTGTAAATAATTCTTTAGATGAATTAGTCTGTGCTTGTTCAAAAGAAAATAAATTCATCACAAGAGTTTTATCCAAATATATTAATGCTCCTTTTTTAAAAGAATTAGCAATTCCTTTAACTAAACTATTAACAAGACATATCTCTTTTATTAATAAAGATTTCAAAAACTTTGTAATACTCCCTATAAAAAAACATAATAAAAAGAACATTGGATATGACCCAAACTATGAAATGGCATTATTACTCTCATATTGCTTATCTATCCCATTAATAAAAGAGTATAAGGATGAAGAGAATGTCCTTTTATTCTCTGATGTTTCTGATGATCTACTTAATAAAAAAGCCGTTATCTTAAGAAATAACGGCGCTAAATATATTGCGGGTATTACTATTCTTCGCTGATATTATCTATTAAATAGTAGTTATCTGATAAATACTTCTTTATTACTTTTACATCCTGTTTTATTGAATCTGATCCTAATAATATTATTGCTATTTTCCTTGAATCTCTTAATTCTGGAATAATAATTTCCTTTTCCTCTGTCTCTTCCCATGTTACTTCTGTATTTAAAATATCTTTCGCATTTTCTTTTTTAATATAATCTTTCTCAAATCTTTTTTTATCAAACTTCATGTCAAAGATAAATATTCCTGTGTTTTTTGATTCATGGATATATCCTACTTTCCCTCCTAAGAAATTCTCATCCTCATAATAAATATTCTTATTCTTTAACTCATCTATTTTAAATTGTAAGTCTCCATAGATTCTTACTCTATCTCCTTTTGTAATTCCTAAAAGCAATGGAGAAATCTTGTAAATATATTCTGCTAAATAAAAGAGATCTTTTGGAGTAGAAATATTCTCAGGAGAAAAACCATGAGTATCAACATATTTAGTTTTTTCCATTAAAATAGACATGGCTTTTTCATTCATTTCATCCACTGTTTTCCTCTTCCCTAAATATCCTCCCAAAACAGAAGCTGCGTCATTTGATGATTCAATTAGAGTAGGGTATAGAAGTTCATATAATCTAAATTTATCTCCAGCTTTAATTCCTATGGTATTTCCATATCCTTCTTCCAACATATCAGAATCTACCCAAACCATTCTCTTTAAATCAACATTTTCAACTACTACTAAGGATGACATTAGTTTTGTGATAGAGGCAATCGGTGCTTGTTGTTCTTCATTCTTTGAAGCCAAAACAGATAATGAATCAATGTCCCCTATTAAAAACTTGTCCGCTGAAATTTGAGGTAATATTTCCATATCATCAAATTCTTCATATCTATAATCATCTAAGAAATTATCAATTATTAAAATAGGCCAATTAAAATCAACCATCTTAAATATCTCCTTAATTTCTGTGTCTTTCACTCTTATACATCCTCCTGAATAATATGAGACTATTGGAGTCCCATCAGGATAATATGGCATTCCATGTAAATAAAACTTACCATATAGCTTTATAGCATAAGGCATATATGCATTAGCAGAATAAGAAAATGCTAAATTAATCTTCTGAGATAATAAATACGCACCAACAGGAGTTCCTCCCCATGCCTGTTTATTGCCAAATGCAGCCATATCTGCTTCCTTAATCAACACTCCTCTTTCATATACTCTGATCTTTCTATCAGGGATGTTAACCTCAAGTAAATTACTTTGGCTTATAAGATAGGATTGTTTGAGGTCATATATAGATTTCAAATGATGTGGAAATGTTACCTTCTCTACTATATTGGGGACATCATCTTCCATCTCAAAAGTAGCAGGAGGAGTTAAGTTGTCCTCTAAAATCTGCACATCATGTAATTCTTGGGCATTAAATATCCCAACGCATACTAATAATGTTAAAAATAAGTAAGGTATTTTTTTCACGATAATTTATTATACCTATTTTTATAAGAATTGTCAGCATTGCAGCAATAAAGTTTACACTTTCCTCTAAGAAGTATTAGACT
>CBDUWM010000069.1:0-2065 GCA_965370925.1 uncultured bacterium | reverse complement strand
TGCAATAAAAACAAAAAAAGTAGTAAAAGGAGATAATATCTATGATATCTTGGATTCTATTAAGGAGTTGAAAGAAAACTCTGTACTAGCTATTACCTCAAAGATTTTGGCAATCTGCCAAGGAAGGATAGTAAAGGGGAATAAAGAAGAGTATATTATGAAAGAAGCAGATTTGTATTTAGATCCTAATGAATGGGGTATAACAATAAGCATTAAAGATAATTTTATGGTAGCTTCTGCAGGAATAGATTCATCAAATGGAGATGGATATTTAGTATTGTGGCCAGAGAATTATCAAGAAGAAACAAATAAGATTAGAGAGTATTTAAGAAAGAAATTCAAGATTGAAAACTTAGGAGTAATAATAACTGACTCAAAAACCACTCCACTTAAAAAAGGAACTACTGGGTTTGCTATGTCTCACTCTGGGTTCATGGCACTTAAAAACTATATCAATGAGCCAGACATCTTTGGAAATCCCATGCATGTAACAAAGGGGAATCATATGGAAGGCCTAGCTGCCACTGCGGTACTTGTTATGGGAGAAGGAGCAGAGCAAACACCTTTGGCTATTTTATCTGATGTGAAGTTTATACAATACAATGATAAAAACCCAAATGAAAAAGAATTAAAAGAATTAGATATTAGTATAGAAGAAGATATTTATAAGGACTTGATTAGAGGAGTGAATTGGAAAACAAAACCCGCTAAGTGATATTAGCGGGCTACGGTAATCTCTTTAGATTACATCATGTTTGAAATCAATGAATAGAAGTCTGACTCAAATTTTCCATTCAGTGCATCTTTGGTTGCTCTGTAGATGGCGAATATTTGTTTTCCAGAAGGATTCTCAAAGACTTCATTGATCTTATTCTTCATAGCGTAAAATCTGGAGGATTTTGAGAATGTTGCATAAGTCATGTAAGTTTCCTTCAGGGCTTCTGCAATTTTCTTTATTTCGCTTAGATTTACCAAAGTCTCTCCTTTGGGTGTTGAAGGATGGCTTATTTCAGTTTCTTGAAGAGTTGCCCTGAAATCATGTTTGAGTTTTGAGAGTTCTTCATCAAGATGTCCATCTTTTCCGGCAGAAAAAAGAATCTCAGCAAGCTTCCGAGCTTTGTTGCTCCAATTTTCTTCTTTGATTCCAAAGAACTTTTCAAAAGCTATTTTAAGCTTTCCTCTATCAAAAAGGGCATTTTCAAGTTTCTTTCTCCATTGAACAAGAAAGCGTGAAAAGGTTTCTTCCTTAAGTATCAGTTGCATATTCATCTCCTTTAGATGTACTTCCTAGCTTATACTAGAATATATACATTATATCATACTTATAATATTTGTCAATGTATATGTTTTGTGGTATATATAATTATGTCATTTTCAATAGGAATAGTGGGATTGCCTAATGTTGGTAAATCTACTTTATTCAAAACAATTACAAAAAAACAAGTTGATTGTCAGAATTATCCATTCTGTACAATTGATCCAAACATAGGAACTGTAGCAGTTCCTGATTTTAGAATAGATAAACTAGCCATTCTTTCTGATTCAGGAAAGAAGATTTATAATACTATTGAGTTTGTAGACATTGCTGGTTTAATCAAAGGAGCATCAAAGGGAGAAGGATTAGGGAATAAGTTTTTAGCAAATATCAGAGAAGTAGATGCTATTATTTATGTTTTAAGAGCATTTTCAAATGATAAGATTATCAATGCTCAAGATAAGACAGATATAATGTCTGCTAAGGGCATTTTAGATACAGAGCTTGCCTTAAAGGACTTAGACACAGTAGATAACAGACTTAAAACTATTATAAAAGAAGTAAGAGGAGGGGATAAAAAAGCAATAAAAGAAGAAGTCGTCTTATTAAAAGCAAAACAGATATTAGAAGATGGAAATGTATTATCTGATAATTTAGATAAAGAGGAATTGGAAATAATAAAAGGATATCAATTACTTACAGCAAAAAAAAGACTCTATCTTTTGAATGGTAAAGATGAAGAAGTAAGTTTAGAAGTAATAAAGTGTTTTAAAGATATATATTTAAATACTATTATGTAAGATGAGTTTT
>CBDUWM010000068.1:0-2207 GCA_965370925.1 uncultured bacterium | reverse complement strand
TTCCAAATACTTCAATGTCTTTTTTATCTTTAATGCCTAATTTTTTCTCAACTTCAATTTCAACAGGAAGTCCATGAGTGTCCCATCCTGATTTTCTTGAAACATAAAATCCTTGCATAGTCTTATATCTACATATAGTATCTTTAAAAACTCTAGCTAGGAGATGATGTATTCCAGGTCTTCCATTAGCAGTTGGAGGTCCTTCAAAAAAAACAAAATTCTTACCTTTCTTTGTTTTACTTAAAGATTTCTCAAAAATCTTGTTATCTTGCCAGTATTTCAGTATTTTCTCTTCTGTTTTTGGTAAATTGAACATATCTTAATTTAACAATAAAACGCTTATTTTTCAATAGAAAAACAGCCCTTTTCCAAGGGCTGTGATTTCACATCTTCTTTGGAGTCTCTATCCCTAGAATACCAAGTGAGGTTTTAATAATAATTGAAACTGCCTGTGTTATACCTAATCTTAATCCTTCATTCTCTGATCCTATTATCCTATCTTCATTGTAAAAATAATTATACTTCTGACATAGAGAGTATATGTAATTACATAAATGATGGGGAGTATTATACTTTCTAGATTTTTCTAGATAACTATCAAAGGCAAACAACAAATCTATTACTTCTTTCTCATTCTTATTAATTCCATTATCAATAATCTTAAATTCCTTCTTTTCTAAAACACTATTACATCTTGCATAAGTGTATTGTATGTATGGTCCAGAGTTTCCTTTTTGATTTAATATCTTATCCCAATCAAAAACAATATTCTTTGTCCTATCCTGTGACAAATCATTATACTTAATTGCTCCTATACCAACTTGCTTTGCAATCTCCTTATCATCAGTCAATTTTTCCGCTCTCTTTATTGCTTCTAGAATAACATCATCTAAATGAATTGTATTTCCTTTTCTTGTAGAAAACTTCTTTCCATCAGGAGAAACAATCAATCCATGATTGATATGTTTATACTCTTTATCAAATCCTAAAGCTTCTGCTGTTTTAAATACTTGTTTCCAATACAGACTTTGTTCTGACCCCACTTCATATAGAAATAGATCTGGGTTAAATTCTTTTATCCTAAACTTAATTGCTGCTAAGTCTCTAGCAAAATATGTAGAAGATCCATCTGACTTTTCTAAAATAATCACGGGTAGATCTTTTGGTTCTACAATCCATGCTCCTTTACTTTGTTTTGCAATTCTTTTTTCTTTTAATTCCTTTATTATTTCTTTTGCTAATTCTATATAGTGGCTCTCTCCATACGCATAATCAATCTTAACTCCTAGTATCTTATAAATTCTATCAAACTCTTTTAATGATATTTCTTTACACTTCTCCCATATTTCTATATTCTCACCTTTCTCTAATTTAACAAATTCTTCTCTTGCCATGTCATTCAAACTTTCATCTTTCTCTGCTAATTTATGAAATTCAACATATAACTCTTCTAATCTTTCTATTGTATATTCTTTTATTCCAAGTTTCTTAATCATATATATCAATCTCCCAAACTGAGTTCCCCAATCCCCTATATGATTATCTCCTATACATTCCCATCCCAAAAACTCATACAAGTTATACAATGCCTGTCCTATTATAGTACTTCTTAAATGCCCTACTCCAAAACTCTTCGCAATATTAGGAGAAGAATAATCAATTAACATTTTCTTATCACTCTTCTGCTTTCCAAAACTCTTTCCTTTTTTAATTATCTCTTTTATTAATCTAATCCTATTCTTGTTATCAGCAGTAAAATTTAAATATCCATTATCAGCATATATGTCCCAACCTTCTATTTTTAATTTCTCTGCTAATTTAACTGCAATTTCATAAGGAGCTTTCTTCGATAACATAAAAGCAACAGAACTAGCAAATGTAGCATGCGTACTAGGTTCTATTGGAATATTCTCTAATTCAGTAATTTTCTTAAGCTCTTCTTGTATTTTCTTCATTAATATAATAATATCTATTTTATCTATGAAAAGCAACGCTTTTCTGGTAGTATATATATAATGAAAGTCTTAATAGAAAACAAAAAGGCTTTGTATGATTATGAGGTTTTAGACAAATTCCAAGCAGGAATGGTCCTAACAGGTATGGAAGTAAAATCTCTGAGATTAGGCAAGGCAAGTCTAAGAGCTTCATTTATAACAATACAAAATGAAGAGGTTTTTCTATTAAAAACCTTTATTACACCCTATCAA
>CBDUWM010000067.1:0-2247 GCA_965370925.1 uncultured bacterium | reverse complement strand
TTAATAAATGCAAAACTAGGAGGAAGAATGGTCCAAGATTTATTTATGGGACAAAAACCAAGTTTACATCATTCTTCTCCCCATAAAATAGAGAAAATATCATCTGATGCGTTCTTAAAAGAGATAAATGTAGTAAATTCTTTACACCATCAAGGGGTTACTAAAGCAGGAATGGGTTTACAAGTAACTTCTGTACATAAAAAGATTATAGAGTCTACTATGGGTAAGAATATCTACTCTGTTCAATTTCATCCAGAATTTATGTTAGAAAGTAAAGTAGTAAGAGACTTTTTCTCTTATTTTAAATCTTATGTAGAATCTAATGTAGAGAAAAAAGACTTTTCTAAGGTAAAATCTCATGAGATTGATAATAATTTCTTTGGATCAAGACCAAAAACAAGAAATGTAGTAATGAGAGAGCCTAGTTTTGAATTAGGGATAAGAGCTTCTCGTAATGTAGAACAGTTTTTAAATATAATTAGGAGTAATTCTAATATTCGTGAAACAAGTATAGGATTACAAATTATTCCAGAACATGCTACTAGAATAGAAAATCTTTATACTAGAAAAGAATTATTATTAGATGCTATGGATGATCTTAATAGTAGAGATGAGGAAATATATGAAAGAATGGAAGATGGAGATTATGAATCTGATGATGAATATGGGGAAATGGAAAATGAAAGAGAGACTTTAGGAACTTCTTTAAGTAATCATCTTCAAGAATTAGATTCTATTAAAAATCAGATTATGAATTATGCTGTAGAAATTAGAGATACGATAAATAATGATCATTCTTTATCAGAAGATTCTGAAGAAGTACCACCACCTCTTGAGGTTGCTTTTCCCCCTGATGTTAGTTTTTCTTCTACTACTAATTCTTCTGTTGGTCTTGGAGGTACTTTTACTCGTGTCTCAGAAAATGAATCAAGTAGTTTAGATATGTCTGAATTTGAAATATCCTAAAAGGAGTAATTTTTATGCGAAAAAATATAAGTTGTTTAAGGCACGAATCTTATATTGCCTTATCAAATGAAATTGAGCCATTTGCAGAGGCTCTTAATAAAATAATATCTAATGGAGATAATACAAATGGTAATCTACGAAATTCTAAATATAATTTTAGATGTTTTGGGTGTATGGACTCATTTTGGGATTGGGCTACTAATAAAAAACTTGAAAATAAGTTTTTATTTGGTTTTCATGTCCAACCTAAATGGGTAGAGAATTTAGTAGATGAATTTAATCAAGAGTTTAAAAACTTTAACATAGAGATTGTCTGGAAAAGAGATTTAAATATCTTTGGACATGAAGAATGGGATGGAAGTTCAACCTATGGATTTACAGATGAATCCCTAGAGAATGTTTTTATGGAGGCAGGAACTTATATCTATAGATTAAATGAGCACATAGAACTTCAACCTAGGATTCGAAGACAAATTCTTTATATTTTTCATCATTTTTTAAGAAGCTGTTCTATGGGAGAAAGAATAGTTTCTCCATATGATACACCCCCTCATAGTAATTATATAGATTATGTTTTAGATAAAAATAATAAATATAGAGGAGGTAGGGCTTTAACAGATTTCTTTGCTAATAAAGAAGATTTTTTAGCTTTAGATGATGAAGCTGTTTTAGAATCTTTTGATAAATTAATATCTACTTTTATATTAAAACAGTCTGATATAATATTCATAGCTGATATGATTAAAAGATATGGTGAAAAATATTTTACAGATATTCCATGGGAAACAAATTGTATGCCTAATCATCCTAGAACTTTTTATGGATTATTTATATCTACAGGAGGATATGTTTATGCAAAAAGAAAACCTATGGGAAATGGAGTAATTACCCATAGTCATACATATAATAATGATAATGATTTCTTTCATACTAGAGTTCGTATAGATTTTAAGACTAGTAATGTAGAACGTTTAAAACAACGCTATTCATATAATAATTATAATGAAGGAGGTGTTAGAAGTTATCAAATAGTCCCATTAGTAGCATTATTTAGTAGATATCCAGAATTAGATTACAATATTATTCCTAAGATTGTTGATATGGTTAACGAGAATTTAGATACAACCTTTAAAATTCCATCAGAAGAAAGTTTTATTATGGAGTAAAAATGTTTGGACCACAATTTTTTGTACATAATGGTGTTTTATATCAAGAAACTGAAATAGAGGCTGGTTATCACAGTCTTCCAACGCTTGTCTTAGATGATTTAAAATATCTTGA
>CBDUWM010000066.1:0-2582 GCA_965370925.1 uncultured bacterium | reverse complement strand
AAAAACTTTTATCTCTTCCTCTAATTCTATATTAAATTTTTCTTTTACTTTTTCTTTTATGATTTTTATAATTTCTTTTATGTCTTCTGAACTTGCATCACCTTTGTTGATTATAAAATTTGCATGTTTAGTAGATACCTCTGCCCCATTGATTTTAAAGCCTTTTAAGCCAACTTCTTCTATCAACTGTCCTGCCGAATAATCTTTTGGATTTTTAAAAATAGATCCTGCTGATGGAAATTCATAGGGTTGATTTTCTTTTCTTGTTTCTAAATTTATTTTAATTTGTTGCAAAATCTTTTCTTTGTTCTCTTTTTTTAATTTTATTTTGCAAGACAAAATTATTAAATTATTTTTATTTTTAAATAAAGAATCTCTATATGAAAAATTACATTCAGAGTTTTTTAAAATTCTTGTTTCTAAATTTTCAGAATTTAAGACTAAAACTTCTTCTATAATATCTTGCATTGAGTTTTTGAATGCTCCTGCATTTGAATTAATAGCACCTCCAATTGTTCCAGGAATTCCTGCTAAAAATTCTGCACCTGATAGATTACTCTCTACACATTTCTGTAAAAATACTGCTGTTGATATTCCAGCTCCAACTTGTATATCATTATCTATTATTTCAAACTCATTATTATTTATTTTTATAACCAAAGCATTAAGTCCTTTGTCTGGAAATAAAATATTACTAGCTCCTCCGATGATATAAAAAGGAAGCTTTATTTCTTGTATAGCAGATATAATATCTTCTTTATTTTCAGCCAATAGAAAATACCTTGCAGAACCTCCTACCTTAAAACTAGAATATTCTTTTAATGATATATTTTCTTGTATTTCCATGTTTAAAAAAAACGGGCCGAAAGGTAGGCTATACTCCCTAATCCAAATATGTGAGCGCCGTCTTTCGACCCAATTTCATTATATTATTTTAGAAATAAAAAAGCAACAGGTTCCCCTGTTGCTTTTCAATTATTCTTTTGAATATGTTATTGAAAACAATATATATCCTTCTTTTTCTGGATGATCCATTACAGCAACTGTAGCATTCGACTCTCCCTTTATATATGAAGCTCCATACATGTCTCCCATTCCATCCATTGAAGATATTTTAACCCAATCGTTACCTTCCATCTTAGTTTCATAAAATGTCTTAATTTTATTTTGACTATCTTGTGTTTCAAATTGGACACTCACTCCTGTAGGCATATTAAGTGAAGTGATAACTACTGCATTACTATAAATTGGAATATCTGTTGGAAAGTCTGATGGGACTTCTGCATCTGATCCTGCAGAGAACTGTATCTCTCCATCCTCCCCATTCATATTAATTGTTATTTCATCTCCATCAATATTAACATCTCCATCTAATCCCTGTTCTCTTAATTGTGACTCTATCATATTCTCAGCTACCTTCTCTTGAGCTGATGTTGTGTAAAAATACCATGCTATCATTGCAATTAACACAATAGCAATAATCATTATTGTATTATTCTTTTTTATTGGTTGTTGTTCCTCCATAAGCTTTTTTTTATTTATTTCCTTCATTATATCATAGGGGGTATATAAAACAACAGACCTCGCTCGAAAGTAGGTCTGTTATTTCTATTTGGATTGTTGTTAGTACGTCTTTATGACGCTCACATACATATATTAGCAGATAATAGCCTACTTGTCAAGAAATGTAATGGCCACAGCAGACATATCATCATGCTGTTTGAATCTCACATATCTATGGCACTTTGGGTCTGTTTGTTCCATTTCCCTTATTTTATCTGCTACAGGCTTTAAATCATAGTTATTTTTAATAAACATCTCTACTGCCTCTGTATAATCTTCTGATTGCTCTGGTCTTTCATTTGGTATCAAAAAACCATCTGTGAATATTAAAATACTCTTAACATCCTTTAATGGATATTTCCCTTGTTTTATAAATTCCATTGCTTTATCTTCCCCATTTAATACTCCATATCTCACGTTCCCGTTTCTTCTAGTCTTGTTTATTTGCTTATCCATTCTAGGATCTCTTCTAATATCTTCTATTCCTTCATCTGCTAATTGTCTCCAAAGCTTTAGACTATCCTTATCATGATCAATATCATTTAATAAAGATTCCCATGTATTATCTTTTTTAATAATAACAATGGGACTATCATCTATTTGAATCCATTCTATCTCGTCTTTATTAATCCTAAATATCATTGCTGTTGTATTCCATAAATCAACCTTATCATATTCTCCTGTAAAATCTACTTTTCCTTCTTTTAATATTAAGTCTTTAATATTTTGATTTCCTTTTTTTATTAAATCGAATAAATCTCCTTCTTTTGTAAATATATCTCTTGCAGTGTCTGCCGCAACTTTGCCCGCTGATCTATTCCTACCATCTCTGTACTTTTTATATCCTGTACTTCCATCAAAAACACCATAAGTAAAATGTCCCTCCTGCATTAAAAAAGAATCCTCATTTGATCTTGAGCCTTCTTGATGTATTGCCTGACATCTAATATCCCCATCCCTATATATTTTGTTTAACATTTCATTCATACCTTATATTAAACCCTTTAGATATTCTTGTC
>CBDUWM010000065.1:0-2682 GCA_965370925.1 uncultured bacterium | reverse complement strand
TCTTTAATCTTCTCTTAAAGAACGAAAATGCAATATCTCCAAGTAATGCTCCTAAAGGAAGCACTAATGCAAATAAAGCATACTTAATATTCATATAATCAAATAATGAAAGATCTCTGAAAAAATCAAACTTGTATAAATTCAATTGCAATGCATATGTTAATGCTCCAACAAAAGTTCCAAAAATAAGTCCCCTCCATGTTTTATGACTTCCAAATAGTGCTTTCTTATCAGAATAAACTTTATTCCCATCTATTGGTTTATTTAAAAACTCTGCAACTTTTAGCCAACCCGCAATTGGTGGCACCATATTTGCAATATATGCTGGCAGAAAAAAGTACATTGCCTGTAATATAATATATAAATTTAAATCGAAATTAATGCTAATGTTCATAATAACTTTGTTTGTTTATTATTTTTTGTAAAGAATTTTATTTTACCGAATACACCATCATAGCCTGGGTCTAATTTAACATTACCTTGTCTTAACATATCAATTGCATATGCTAATTCTAAGTTGGTATTTTTTTTAATATCTTCTATTGGAATATTAAGTAAAATATCAAACTCAGAACCAAGATTACCCAATACCTTATTATATTCATTTTGTACTGTTTTGGACATAGGGCCTTTCCCCAATATCTGTGAAATAACTTCTGGCAATGGGACTATACTCTTGTATGGTATTGCATTCTTAGGTATGTATCCCTCTTCTTTAACTGCCAATTCTTCTGCTCTGTTTAACACTCCTATTGTAAGCGGGCTACCACAAGCTGGACACATATTATTATTCTCCTTAGATTGTTTAGGTGAATAACAGATATCACAATCTCTATGTCCATCATAATGATATTTACCTTGCTCTGGGAAAAACTCTATTGTATGCAAAATATTCTTTTTCTTTTTAATTGCATTTGTAATTGATTGATATGATAAGTCAGTATCAAAAACAGTAGCCTCTCTTCCAAGTTTAGCAATAGAGTGAGCGTCTGAATTTGAAATCAAAGTAAGTCTTTCTCCATCTGGATTTCTCCATATCATAGGAGGGTCAGCAGAAAGTCCAGTTTCAAGAGCATATATATGACTAGATAAATCCTCAAAACATTCTTCTACTGAATCAAATCCAGATTTAGATCCAAATATTGAAAACCATGGAGTAAATATATGAGCAGGAATAAATAAAAAATCCTGTGAAGTTTCTAATACTAGTTCCAATAAATCTTTTACATCCATTCCAAGTATAGGTCTACCATCAGATACTATATTCCCTATCTTATTTAACTTAGAATTTAATTTAGAAACTGCTTCTAAATTAGGACCAAGTAATAATATATGAATTTTCCTTACTTTGTCATTTTTTTTATAAATACAAGAAATCTCTGATGTAAGCATAAACCTTGTATTCCCTTTATATCTATACAAGCCATTCTCTTCTTTTAAATTCTCCTTTAAATGAGAGAACCATACTGGATGAGTGAAATCACCTGTGCCAACAACATTGATTCCTTTAATCTCTGAACCTTGAGATAAACCATCTAAATCAATATTTTTAGAAGTTGCTCTTGAATACTTAGAATGTATATGTAGATCAGCAATTATTTTCATAATACTTTTTTACTTTTTGAATAGCAGCTTTATTCTGCCACTCCCATAGTCTCTTAGCATTTAAAAATGCTTTGAAATCTATTTTTGCACCTTTCAATTCTTTAAATTCTAATTCTGTAGATACTCCATTAAATTCATGATTACAGAAATACTTCCCTCCTGTGATTTTTACCTCACCCTCTTTTATTCTTTTTTTAGCAGTACAATGCTTACAGGTATGAAATTGATCAATTCTTAATATCCATCTTTTTTTTGCTTTCTTTTTTGCAGTAATATTATACGCATTTAAATACGCTGCTGTTTGTAAAGAATATTCTGCAAATATTCCTGACCCTGTTTTAATATCTATTATACCAATATCATCCCCAACTTTAGCAATTAAATCAATTGTCCCAGCATAGAAATTTTTAGAATCATCTTCTACTCTTTTCTCTACTGCTATTACTTTCAGTTTCTTTTCTTTTATAAACTTTTTGAAAGTCTCTATAGTAGGAATAATAGCTGGCTCAATATCAACATCATTCCCAAGTAATATCTGCTCGCATACTTCATGAATTTTAGTCCCTCTGAGAGCTGCCTTCTGCAAACTAGCCATTGCTGTCATATAGTTTCTTTGTTGAGCATAGTATCTTAAAAGACCTGGTTTTGCTACTACTTGTAAAATTGAGGTTACTCTAGGAAGCCACATATCTTCTCTTGAGTATCCATTCCTCTCCATAAATACTGTTTTCTTTTTATCTGTCATATAAGTCTGCTCCTATTCTTGCTAAGCTAGTCCCTGCAAATATCAATATTCCAGCAAACATAGACCATGCAAATAAATTTAAAAACTTTGTGATATCTATACCTCCTACTAGAGATAACATTATTTCTTGCTCTTCACTCAAATCTTGAGATATTTCTATTTTATCGAATACTTGAGGAATATCTCCATTCATCATGAATATTGAAAATGAAGAATATATTGCGTATGCAATCAACACAATCCCAATACCTATTAACATACTTGCTATTATTTTTTTCATATATTATATATTTTATATTCTAAATTATTTATATTAATTTGTTCTTCCTTCT
>CBDUWM010000064.1:0-2810 GCA_965370925.1 uncultured bacterium | reverse complement strand
ATATCAGTATCTAATAATCCTCTTAATAATTATGATACTATTATTTTTCAACCATAATCTATTAATCCTTTAGCAAATTTAAAGAGTCAAAAAATGAAAAATATAAATAAATGGGTGTTAAATGGAGGAAAACTTATTATATATGATGCAGGTTGTCCAGATGTAGATATTTCATATGTTGGAGGACAAGCATCACTAAATTATCTTTTTTTAGATCCAGCATTCGTTACTACAAAAGAACATATTACAGATCAAGAATATAACATAGGGGTTAAGATTGTAGAAGAGAATATTTTATCCAGCAAAAATAAAAATAATGACTCATATATTAATACTAAAATCTTTACAAAACTTCCTAATTTTTCAGCAGAACATATAAACAATTTTTTATTATCTAAAAATAAAAATACATATTGTGTAGATATAGAATATGAATATTTTAAAATAAAGCATACTATGCAAGCATATAGTGCACCTAAAAAAGCGGGGAAAGGATTAATAATATATAATGGAATAATTAGAGATGGTTTAAGTGATGGAAGTCCTGCTTTTCAAGGAAGACCAGCGACTGACCCCATGGCAGATACTATGCAAGGATATAGAGCTAAAATGTTGTTAAATAATTTAAATCAAATGTGGCATAATATGGGTGGAGATCATTCTAAGTGCGGATTACCATGTAATGCTTATGCATCAATATATGATGAAAGCAATACTTCTTTTGAGTCAGGTGATATAAAAAAGATCAAGATAAATAAAGATTTTAAAGATAGCATAAAAATATCCATTTTAAATAATGAAAAGATGCAAAGCACGCTTTATTTAGACAATATACCAATAGAAGGAAATGAGTTGAAAACTTGGTTTATTATTAATACAAAAGAGAGAATAAATGACAGGGATGGACATATAGTAGTATACCCACATAAAAAAGTTGCATCGAATAAGTTTGAATATTATTTCAATACATTTAAACTTGCAGAAGGGTATTGTGTTAAAGCAGTACTTCAAATAGCAACAGATACATATTTATCAAAAGAGAAATGTTACAATGAGTGATTAATAAAGTTTGTAAATAAAAAGAGCTAAATTAGCTCTTTTTGCAGAAGTTCTACATTCTCTTCTGCACTCCTAGTCCCAGAGTCAAAAAAAATAATATTGAGTTTTTTTTCTTTTGCTATTCTTTCTGCTTCTTCTTTACTCGGAATCATATCAATGAATTTTAAGAGATGCCCTGCATTTCTTTTTTTTATTCTTTCTTTGATAATTTCATCATCACAGTAGATGTATATGATTTTTCCTCCTAAGTACTTATAAGTAGAATTATCATCTCTTAGGGCATAGGGTACTTCAATAAAAACATTCTCTTTTCCTCTTACCTTTTTTAATTCTTCTTTTAAAAGTTTTAACAACGGCTCTCTCAGGGCAAGATCTACTTCTTTTTTCATTTCTAAGTATTTTGCAGATATTTTGCTAGGTTCAGTTTCTTTTGTAATATTCTCTACAATATATCTTAGTTTCTTTACTAATGCGTCTGCATTAATATATGCTCCATTATTTTTTGCAAGTAATTTAGCAATCTCTGATTTTCCTACAGCAGGTCTTCCAGTAATGATGTAGAGATTTTTAATATCTAATTCTTTCTCAAGTAAAGAAGTAGCTATCAATGGCGCAACACTTTGAGATAAAGTTAAAAGATCTAAATCTTTTACAGCTTGTTTTACTTTAGATGATGAGATGTTTTTGAATTTGTCTTTTGCGAATATAAGCATAAATTTATCAATACCAATTTCTTTATTATTTGATTCTAACACTTTTTTCTCATATTGGTAATCATCATCATTTCGTATTCCTCTTATCATCACAATCTTATCTCTATTCAATCCCTTTTTTCTTAAATCAGAAAGTGTAGAGATTTTTATATTCCCCCTCAAGTCATATGCTTTCCAAAATTTAATACATTGTTCTGGTGTAAACATCGGAGTTTTTCCTTTGTTTATAGAGCAGATGATAATAAGCTCATCTATGTCCTTTGCAATTTCATTTGCAATATTTAGATGTCCATATGTTGGTGGACAGAAACTACCAGGATAAAGAAATGTCAATTTCATATTATACCTCCTTTTAAAGTACTACCATAAACATACAAGAATATAGGTATATGTCAAATTGTTGTGGATAACCAGACTTGACCCAAATTCATAAAGTGGGTAGTATTAGATATTGAGTGGTAAATTGTGGATAAATGTGTTAAGAACTACTTAAACTGTGAATAACTTATGTTTATAGGAGAATACAACCATATAATTGATGAAAAGCGCAGAATGTCTATACCTTCTAAGTTTAGAAAGGATCTTGGTACAGGAGCAGTTATCACAAAGGGATTTGAGAATAGTTTGATTATTTATCCAAAAAAACAATGGGCAGATATCTCTTCAAAGATTGGGAATCTTCCATTATCTGCAAAAGAAGGTAGGGCAGTAGCTAGAATAATGTTAGGAGGAGCATCAGAAACAGCATTTGATAAATTAGGAAGAATCTTAATCCCTGATTATTTAAAAGCTTTTGAAAGTTTGAAAAAGAATGCAGTTATTATTGGAATGTCTAACAGAATAGAAGTTTGGGATAAAGAAGTTTGGGATAAATACAAAATAAAAGTTGAAAGCGAATTAGATGATTCAATAGAAAAATTAAAAGATGTTGGAATATAAGGAACATACACCAGTATTAAAAGATGAAGTTCTAGAGTATTTGAAAGCAAAAGATGGCGGGAACTTCATAGATTGCACATATGGATTTGGAGGACATAC
>CBDUWM010000063.1:0-2810 GCA_965370925.1 uncultured bacterium | reverse complement strand
AGAAGAAGGGAGAGTTTCCAGACAAGCCCCGCACTTCAGGGCGGGGATGTTGACAAAATCTCTATATTTAATAAAATATATTATATGAAAAAATTAATAATAGACCCAGAAAAATGTGTGAGTTGTGGAGCGTGTGCAGCAAATTGTCCAGAACATTTTGAAATTAAAGATGATGGAAAAGCACACCTAACAGGTGAGTTTGAAACAATTGAAGGAAAGGAGATTAAGGAGGTTGATGAGAATGAAGCGGGAATCTCAGAAGCAATAAACGGATGTCCTGTTCAAGCAATTGAATTAAAGGATTAAGGAAGCAGCCGAAAGGCTGTTTTTGTTTACTTTTTAATATTTATATGGTATAAAAACTTAGCAAATTAAAAAGGAGGTTTGAAATGGATATTCCAGATATTGATGTAAATGTTTTATTGATAGACCCTTATCGTAAGTATTTTTTAGAATTATTAAAAACAAAGGATT
The DNA here is from genome assembly GCA_965370925.1 of uncultured bacterium. Lineage (GTDB taxonomy): Bacteria > Patescibacteriota > Minisyncoccia > Minisyncoccales > JAGOPM01 > JAGOPM01. The sequence continues at coordinate 2,336 of CBDUWM010000063.1, read as the reverse complement.
TAAATAGAAGAGAAGTATTAATATTCCAAATGATAAAAAATATCAGATGCACTCTTCATTATTTTGAAACTTCTTTATTAGTTTTTCATTTATATGAGGCATGTGGAATAGACAGATTTGATTTGTATAAGATCTCACTTGATTTATTTAATACTGGATACAAGGAATGTAAGAATTACCATGATTATTCTATGGCGCATTGCTTTGCAAGTGTTCCAAACAGGAAAAGAGAGAATCAGAGAAATCCCTTACAGATATATTTTGAATTTAAAAAGGTAGCAGACGATGCATTTAGACAGAAATATGCAAGAGTATCAAATATTTATCAAGTTATTGGTATGATAGATTGTCTATCAGATGATGAGTTTGATAAGATTTTGTTAAAAATGAGTAAAAAGTATAAAGGGGATAGTTTTGATGTATTTTATATTTTAGCAGTAGATGGATTAGCAAAATCAGGTGATAAGGGAAAATTTACTCGTATAATCAAATTAGCGTTATTGGTAAACTCAGATATAGACTCAAAGCAATGGATGACTTTTTTGAATAATCTTGAAATAGATATAAAAAAAAGATATTTTAAGGGGGAGGCACGCTTTGATACATTAATATCAATTATTATCAATGAGCAGAAGAAGTATAACGGCTGAAATATGCCGTTTTTTTATTCTTTGATTTTTTCTTCAAAATCAGTTAAAATCTAATAAACATAATATGTTAGACAAACATTACAACTTTTCTGATAACGAGAAGAGTCTTTACGCGTTTTGGGAAGAAAGCGGGTTTTTCAGTCCTAAAGAAAAAGGAGAATCTTATTGTATAACCTTACCACCACCAAATGTAACGGGAAGACTTCATATGGGTCATGCATTGAATTTCACATTACAAGACATATTAATTAGACAGAAAAGAATGCAAGGATTTTCTGCATTATGGGTTCCGGGAGTAGATCATGGAGGTATTTCTACTCATAGCATGGTAGAGAAACAATTAGCTAAAGAAGGTTTAACTCGTTTCAAGATTGGAAGACCAGCTTTTGAAAAAAGAGTATTAGAATGGAAAGAAGAATATGGTGGAGTAATCTTTGATCAAGCAAGACAGTTGGGAGCATCTTTAGATTGGACCAGATCAAGATATACAATGGATGCAGAATATACAAAAGCAATTCATACTGCATTTATACATTATTATAACAAGGGGTGGATATATCAGGGCAAGAGGACAGTTAATTGGTGTACTAAATGCCAGACATCAATTTCTGATTTAGAAATAGAATGGAAGGATAATAAGGGGAAATTATACTACATTAAATATCCTATTAAAGATTCGTCTGAGTTTATTGTAGTAGCTACAACTAGACCTGAAACAATGTTAGGAGATACAGCAGTTGCTGTTAATCCAAAGGATATTAAATATAAAGACTTAATTGGCAAAGAAATAGAATTGCCATTAACAGATAGAGTAATTAAAGTTATTGCAGATGATTTTGTTGATGCAGAATTTGGCACAGGTGCTGTAAAAATTACACCAGCTCATGATTTGAATGATTATCAATCTGGACTTAGGAATAAATTAGAGACAGTGGATGTTATTGATAAGTATGGAAAGATGACATACGGAAAGTATGAAGGTATGAAAGTAGATATTGCAAGAGAGGAGATTATAAAAGATTTAGGAGATTTGATTTTGAAAGTAGAACCTTATGATAATCAACATCCTCATTGTTCAAGATGTCATAGAGTTATAGAAAATATTCCATCAGAGCAATGGTTTTTGAAAATGGATGAATTGGCAGACTTGGCAAAGAATGCTGTGAAGGAAGGGAAAGTGAAATTTGTTCCAAAGAATTGGGAGAAGACATATTTCGCTTGGTTAGAGAACCTAAGAGATTGGTGTATTTCAAGACAATTATGGTGGGGGCATCAAATGCCTGTGTATAAGAAGGGAGATGAGATATATGTAGGAACAGAACCACCAGAAGATTATATTCAAATAGAAGATGTATTTGATACATGGTTTTCTTCTGCATTATGGCCTTTTGTAGTTTTGGGATGGCCAGAAAAGACTCCAGACTTTGAAAAGTTCTTCCCAACAAATATATTATCAACTGCAAGAGATATTATTAATCTATGGGTGACTAGAATGGTTTTTTCTTCTTTAGAATTAACGGGTAAGATTCCATTTACTGATGTCATAATTCATCCTACAATTTTAGCAAAAGATGGAAGGAGAATGTCTAAGAGTCTAGGAACTGGGATTGATCCAATAGAGTTGATTGATAAATATGGAGCTGATGCTACAAGAATGGGATTGGCATGGCAGGCAACAGAACTTCA
>CBDUWM010000062.1:0-2833 GCA_965370925.1 uncultured bacterium | reverse complement strand
AATGAGATATTGAAGTTTAATACAAAAGTTTTAGGAATCGAATGGGATAAAGAGATATTTGATAAAGCAGAGAAAAAAGACAATCTAATTTTGGTAAATGATAATTACAAGAATATAGACAAGATAGTAAAGGAAAATAAGTTTAACAATATAAAAGGGATAGTAATTGATTTGGGGATATCTTCATGGGACATAGATGAGTCCAAAAGAGGATTCTCGTTTAAAAAAGATGAAGACTTAGATATGAGATTTAATACTGAATTAAATCCATTGAAAGCATCAGATATTTTAAATGATTATTCTATTGAGGAATTAACAGCAATGTTCAGAGATTACGGAGATATTAAGAAAGCAGAAGAGATAGCAGTAACAATAGCAAGATCAAGAAAGAGATTTAAAAAGGTGTCTGACTTGACGGAAACATTAGAAGTTTCAAAGAAAGTATGGGCATTAATATTCCAAGCATTGAGAATAGAAGTAAATTCAGAGTTAAGGAATTTGGAGGAGTTTCTTCCAAAAGCATTTAAGACATTAGAAAAGGGAGGAAGATTGGTTGTTATATCATTTCATTCTTTAGAAGATAGAATTACAAAACATTATTTTAAAGATTTAGAGAATGGAAAAGTTTTAACAAAAAGACCAATAACAGCTTCATACAAAGAAATCAAAAACAATAAAAGATCGCAATCTGCAAAACTACGAGTAATAGAAAAACTATGAAAAGAAAAAAGAAACATAATATAAGTATATTTTTAATATTAGAAATTGTAACTCTATTTTTCTTAACTGGATTTTATATCTTTCAGGCAAATGAAGTAGCAAGATTCTCATATAATATTCCTCAATTTGAGAAACAGATTGCAAAATTAGAAGCAGATAATCAAGAAATGGAAAGCAAGATTTCAGCTCAATATTCTGATTTGAATATTGATAATCTTGCAGTCAACATGAACTTTGAGAAAGTTCAGACAATAGAATATATTGAGTATAAAGACAATAAGGTAGTTAAAGGAGAATGATTAATGTTAGTGTAATAAGAAGTAATTGGAGAAGGCTTTTTGTATTGCTTCTTTTTTTTATTCTTAATTCGTTTATCATATATCAACTTTATGAAGTACAGATTAAAAAAGGTGATTTGTATAAGGTTTTAGCAAAGGGACAACAAGAGTTCTTTCAAGATATTTCTGGCAATAGAGGGAAGATTTTCTGTCACGATAAAGATGATTTAGCAATATTGGTTTTTAATAAGATATTTAAGAATGCCTATGTAGTTCCAAAAGAAATAGAAGATGATAAATATGCAGCAGAAAAAATAGCAGAGATTTTGAATTTAGACAGAGATGTATTGGAAAAAAAGTTTTCAAACAAGAAGAATCAATATTATCATTTAGGAGATAAATTAGATGAAGAGAAAGTATCTGCATTAGAAGTTTTAGGAATAAAAGGAATATATTTTAAAAAAGAAACTCATGTATATTATCCATACAAGGAATTAGGATCTTCAGTGCTTGGGTTTGTAGATAAAGAGAATAATGGTAAGTATGGAATCCAGAGTTATTATAATGATATATTAGAAGGTAAGGATGATATGATTAAAGTTGAGAGGGGAATTTTAGGATATTTTTCAACAGAATCAGATAAGGATTTAAAAGGAGATGATTTAATACTTACAATTGATATTAATATTCAGAAAAAAGCAGAAGAATTGCTTGAATGGGTGCACGATAGTTTGAAGATAACGGAAGGACAGATTATTGTAATGGAACCTAATACGGGTAAGATTATTGCTTTAGCAGATTATCCTAATTACAATCCAAATAAATACAATATGTATGATTACAATGTGTTTTTAAATGGGGGGGTCCAGAAGTTATATGAACCAGGTTCAGTTATTAAGCCTATTACAATGGCAATAGCATTGAATGAGGGGAAAGTAGAACCAGATACAGTTTATCATGATAGAGGATTCATTAAGATTGGGAAATGGACTATTAAAAATTACAATGAGAAAGTTTTTGGAGATTGTACAATGACTAAAGTTTTAGAGAGATCAGTTAATACAGGAGCAGTATATGCTGGGGCTCAAGTCCCAAAACATATATTTTTAAGATATTTTGAGCAATTTGGTTTTTTTGAAAAAACTAACATTGATTTAGCGGGAGAAGTATTTGATAATATGAGTTCTGATTTAAAAGCTGGGAGGGAATCTAGCATTGCAACAGCATCATATGGGCAAGGTGTTTCTATCACTCCTTTGAGGCTTGCTGTGGCATATTGTGCGCTTGCAAATGGTGGTAAGATTGTAAAACCATATATTGTTGAGAAAATTATAAAAACAGATGGTAATATACAAGACATATCTCCCCAGATTTTAAAAGAAGATGTTATATCAATAGAGACTTCAGAAAAGATAAAAAAGATGTTAAACTCTGTTACAGAGAATGGGTTTTCTAAGAACGCTCAAGTCCCTGGTTATTATATGGCAGGGAAGACTGGAACAGCACAGATGCCAACAGCTCAAGGTGGATATACAGAGGAAGAGACATGGCAGACATTCTCAGGGTTTGGCCCAGCATATGATCCTAAGTTTGTTATTATAGTAAAGTTAGACAATCCACAATGTAAGGAGGCATCAGTGTCAGCAGCTCCAATATTTGCTAAGTTGTCAAAGTATATTCTTGATTATTATCAGATCCCAACGGAAAGGGACTCTAATGAACAAACAATATATATTGATTTATGAAATTTATAATAAAATTATTCTATATGATAAGTAAATTCAAAATAATCCTGTTATCAGGGAAGAACTCTAAATTGAGTGCAGAAATAATAT
>CBDUWM010000061.1:0-3300 GCA_965370925.1 uncultured bacterium | reverse complement strand
AGGGAAAAAATACAAAATAAAATATTGTGGATTAAGAGTCCCCTTATTCTCTATGTATCCTAACATCCTAGAAATAACACTTATTGATTGAATGTATGCGGTGGTGTCTTCTATGACCCCACCGCTTTTTCTTGACTTATATCATAATGTAATGTATAAAAAGACAGCTCATTGAAAGGAGTAATAAATGAATATCTATAAAATTGAAATTACTAGAATTACTTACGATGGTGTAAGAAAACTCTTTTTCGTTGAAAATGGAAAAACACCACAGGAGGCATTAGAGAGATTATCACAAAGAGAAGAAAGTGAGGACGAAAATCTAAAAGTCTATAAGTCAGATATAATGGTTAAAGATGACATGGTAGCTGTAAGAGTTATACAACTCAAGGAAAATTCAGATATACCAGATCTTAAAACCCCTTGTCTTTGCTTGATACTTGATGAGTTGTTCGAATATTTCGGCGAAAGGGCAAAATGAAAAAATTCTTACGCTCTAAGTTCTTATTTGGATCCGCTATTGGAGTTTTGGCAATGATTGTGTTTTGGATATTTTATTATCTATTTGCAGGAAATATTCCAATATCAACAGCAAAAATAGGTACCTATAGCTTCAGCATTAGCTACCTATGGACTATTCTCATAGGAGGGATTATCCTTGGTATCTTATTTCATTATTATGATTATTATTTTAATAATTCAAAAATTGTAGAAATGGATGATGCAGAAGGCTTGATGATTATGATGATGACCATAGCTCTCTATGGAGGATTTCTAGCAATAGGTGGAAGTCTCGGTTGCAATATATTTCACCTTGGTATTATAAAATCCTCTATAATCTTTATTTCAATATATGGAATAGTCGCAGTAATTCTACCAAACTCTAAACGACCGATTGATATCATTGCATATTCAACCTATCCTTCAATAGTCATGATTTCATACAATGTCATACTAGGATTAATAGTTTCCGTCCTATCAATCATTGTCGTTCTAGGACTTCACCAAATATCTCTTGGATTAGTAAAATGGTATAATCAAATTTACTCAGAATAAAAGACAAACCATGCAGTAGCATAAAACACTACTGCTTTTTTTATTTTCCAATATCTGATATATAATAAGATACGTCCCTGTAGTTTAATGGATATAATGCTAGCTTGCGGAGTTAGTGATGTAGGTTCGATTCCTACCAGGGACACATGAATTTAGACTTTCCAATATCTAACCTTTCTTTTATCAGAAAACCTCATAAAGACAAACTAAAAAAACTAGGAATCCTTACTATTAGAGATCTTGTTTTTTTACTTCCAACAAGATACCAAGACTTCTCTGTTATAACCCCCATTTCAAAAACAAGATTCGGGGAGTCTGTTTGTGTTAAAGGAGAGATACTGAAAATACAAAACAATTGGTTTGTAAAAAAAATGCAAATCACTAATGCTACTATCAAAGATAAAACTGGAACACTCCAAGTAACATGGTTTGGACAGCCATATATCACAAAGGCAATCAAAAAAGGAGACACCGTTCTTCTTGCAGGAAAGATATCGGAAAACAGAAAATCTAAATACCTTTCTAATCCCGCTCATGAGATTATAGGAGACAAGCTAATCCACACAGGAGGTATTATTCCAATGTATCCCCACTCTACCAAAGTAGCATCAAGATGGTTCAGAAAAACAATTAAAAGAATTTTAACTGACTTAACAGATATCCCAGAATACCTTCCAAAAGAAATACTAGCAAAACACAAATTCCTTGATTTAAAAACTGCATTAAACCAAGTTCATTTCCCTACTTCAAACAAAGAAAAAGAAAAAGCATTAGAAAGATTTAGTTTTGATGAATTATTCATCTTAGAACTTGCAGTAATACAAAACAAAATCAAGGCAGCTGGAGAGCCTTCTGTTCAATTAGAAATAAAACTCCCAGCCATCAAAGATTTCATCTCTCAATTAAAATTTACTCTTACAGATGATCAGAAGAAATCTGCATGGAGAATTCTAACTGATACCGAACTAGATAAACCCATGTTTAGATTATTAGAAGGAGATGTGGGTTCTGGAAAAACTGTAGTTGCAGCTATTGCTTCTCTTAATGTTATTAAGAATGGATATCAGACAAGTTTTATGGCTCCTACAGAAATCCTAGCCATTCAACATTTTAAAACCCTATCTACAGTATTCACAGGTTTTAATATCAATGTAGGACTTTTAACAGGAAAAAAAGATCTCTACATTTCAAAGAAACTAGCAGGACAGCCAATAGAAGTATCAAGGAAAAAACTAATAGAAAAAACAGCAAAAGGAGAGATTGATATCTTAGTTGGTACTCATGCTCTAATTCAAGGTAAAGTAAAATTTAAAGACTTAGCATTTTTAGTAATTGATGAACAACATAGATTCGGGGTAAAACAAAGAGCAAACTTAATCAAAGAGAATCAGAAATATGTTCCTCACTTACTATCAATGACAGCAACTCCAATTCCAAGATCTTTAGCATTAACTGTTTATGGTGATTTAGATTTAACAATTATTAAATCAATGCCAAAAAACAGAAAAACAATTATCACAGAAGTTATTAAAGAAAATAAAAGAGACAAAGCATATGACTTCATTGCAAAAGAAATCAAAAAAGGAAGACAAGCTTTTGTTGTATGTCCTAAAATAGAAAAAAAAGAACTAGAAGAGGGACAAGAAATTACAATGTGGCATAATGTAAAATCTGTCACAGAAACTCACGCAGACTTACAAGAAAATATCTTCCCTGATTTAAAGATTGCTTTATTACATGGAAAGCTAAAATCAAAAGAAAAGGAAGATATCATGGAAGACTTCAAAAACAAAAAGTATGATATCTTAGTTTCAACTTCTGTAATTGAAGTTGGTATTGATGTACCAAACGCAAGTGTAATGATGATTGAAGGATCTGAAAGATTTGGATTAGCACAATTACATCAGCTGAGAGGAAGAGTTGGAAGATCACATTACCAATCATATTGCTTTTTATTCTTGTCTCCAGGAACACCTTATTCTCAGAGAGCAGTAGCACTTACAAAAGCAAAAACAGGATTTGAGGTTTCTCAGAAAGATTTAGAAATCAGAGGCCCAGGAGAATTATTCGGAACTAAACAATCAGGTATCCCTGATTTAATAATGAAATCTTTAGGAAATATTAAACTAGTAGAAAAAACAAGAGAACTTGCAAAAGAAATACTATTAAAAGATCCTAATCTAAAAAAACAACCTGAATTAATAAAACAGGTTCATATTGCTGAAGAGAATGATCATATTTTGT
>CBDUWM010000060.1:0-3501 GCA_965370925.1 uncultured bacterium | reverse complement strand
ATCAAATTGTCTGCATATGGAATTTTTCTTAAATTCTCATCTAAAAATTCTCTTTGAGAACTATCATTATCTAAATTAATATTTATTACAAAATCTGAATCCTTCGGTATTAAAGACAAATAGTCTGTTGAGTTTTTATACAATATATATCCTATATATGAAAATATTGTAGTTAATAAAAAAACTACAATTGGTATTACAATAGAAAAACTACTTTTCTTTTTAACTATAATTTCCTCTTCATACTTTTCTGTAGTAAGTCTTGGGTCAATTCTTAAATTATAACCATTTTTTATTTCTCTTTCTGCTCTTTGTATTCCTGTTTGTACTGCTTCCATAGTCCATCCAGCATTAACCAAAGACTTTGCAAGAGAATCTTTTGCAACATCTTTTTCCAACTGTTTTTTAATATACAAAACAAGTTCCTTTGTAGTCATAATAATTTATTATAACTTATTTCCTAAGCTTGTGTAAAATTACTTCCAGCAACAAATCCTGTAGTCCATGCTAGTTGAAGATTATATCCTCCAGTAGGTCCATATAAATCTAATATATCACCAGCAAAATATAGATTATCTACAATTTTTGACTTCATTGTTTTAGAATCTATTTCTTTTAAAGACACTCCTCCCTTACATGTGATAGCATGATCAAAACCTAAAAACTCTACTCCTGTGATTTCTAAATGTTTTAATATTTTTATTAAATCAAGTCTTTGTTCTTTTGTGATATTTGCGCAAGTAGTATTTATCCCAGACATTTTCACAATCTCTGGGATTATCTTCTGAGGGAGTAATTCATTCAAAGAATTTTTAAATTCCTTTTTTGAGTTCTTTTCAAAGTCTTTTTGAAGTCTTGTATCTAATTCCTCATCTGTTAACCCTGGTTTTAAATCTAAAATAAAAGTATGAGGAAATTCTATATCTCTTGTATTATTAAATACTAAAGGACCAGATATTCCAAAATGTGTAAGTAATACCTCTCCTATACTCCCATCTAATTTAACATTCTTAAGTGTAAGCCCCTGACAATTCCTTATCCAACCTTCTTTGCATTTTATGGGAGCTAATACTGGCTCAAGTTTTTCTATAGTATGTCCCAAATCCTTTGCAAGCAAATATCCAGATCCTGAACTAGAGAATGCCTTATTTCCTGTAGTTAAAATAAAATGGTTCCCTTCTATCATATCTCCATTTTTAAGTGATACATGGGTAATCTTGTTCTCTTGTTTTCTGATTTTAACAACCTCTGTATTAGTTAATATATCAACTTTGTTCTTCTTCAACTTATTTACAAGTGCAAGTAATACATCTCCTGCCTTATCTGACTTTGGGAATACTCTATCCTGTCTTTCAATTTTAAGTGGCACTTTAATATGTTCAAAAAACCACATTGTCTTAATATTATCAAACATAGAAAAAGGAGAAAAAAAGAAATCATTTCTGTATTGTTTTACAAACTCTCTTTTGTCTTTTTTTGCATTAGTAATATTACATCTTCCCCTTCCTGTAATTAATAACTTGTCTCCCAATGTTTTGCTTTTTTCTATAATACAAACACTTTTATTTTCTGAAGCAAAAACACCTGCAATCATTCCTGCAGGTCCTCCTCCTATAATAACTACATCATACTTTTTCATAATAAATCTTTTAATATTTGAATTCCTTCTTTTGGATTAATCCTCCCTTTAGTTTCTCTCATCAATTGTCCCAAAAGGAATGTTATTGCATTTTCTTTTCCTTTTTTGTAATCATCTACTGGCTCTTTGTTATTCTCTATAATCTTCTGTGCTATTTCTTTTATCTCTGTTAAATCAGACATCTGAGATAATCCTTGCTCTTCTATAATATCACTTGGGTCTTTTTTGGTATGATACATTATTTGTAGAACTTGCTTTGCTACAGATGAATTAATCTCTCCTTTTTTAATCAACACAATCAATTCTGCAAAATTCTCTGCTGTTATATTATATTCTCCTTCTATTAAACCTCTAAAATCAGATAGTAAATAATTACCTGCTAATTTAATAGCAGACCTATCTTCAAGTTCAGATATTACTTGTTCATAGTAATTTGCAAACTTTCTATCATCTATTAAAATCTGTGCTTCCTCTTCTGACAGATTATACTCTGATATGAACCTTTCTCTTTTCTGCCTTGGAAGCTCTGGAAGATTTTCTTTTAACTCTGCTACATTAAATACCTGTGTATCTAACATAGGTAAATCTGGCTCAGGGAAATACCTATAATCAGCTGATGTTTCTTTTAATCTTTGCGATACTGTGATTTGTTTTATAGCATCCCATCCTCTTGTCTCATGTAGAATCTTCTCTCCCTTATCTAATAACTCAGATTGTCTTTTGATTTCATACTCTATGGTATTTTTTGCCCCTGTGATTGATCCTATATTCTTTATTTCAACCTTAGTTCCTAAAACTTCTGTTTCTGACAATGAAATATTAACCTCAACTCTCATCTCTCCTTTATCCATATCAGCGTTAGAAACTCCAATATATCTTAATATATTCTGTAATTCTTTTGCAAAGTCTTTTGCCTGTTCTGATGTCTGTATATCTGGTTCTGTAACTAATTCCATTAAAGGAACTCCTGCTCTATTAAAATCAATCAATGTTTCTTTTTCTTTGTGGGATAATTTCCCTGTATCTTCTTCTAAATGAATTCTTGTTATTCTTACTTTATGTCCTTTAATCATTAAATATCCATCAGTACATAATGGCTTATCATATTGAGAAATCTGGTAGCCTTTTGGTAAATCAGGATAAAAGTAATTCTTTCTATCAAACTTTGAGAATTGAGCAATATCACAATTTAAAGCTAACCCTGATTGAATAACCTTCTTTACTGCCTCTTTATTTATAGTAGGAAGTGCTCCTGGGTGAGCTAGGCATATAGGGCAGGTGTTTGAGTTTGGAGTATCAGAAAATGGATCATTCTTACATGAACAAAACATTTTTGACTTAGTATTCAACTGAATATGAATTTCTAATCCTATTGTAGGTTTATATTTCATGTCTTAAAGATAACATAAGATTGAAGGTTTATAAAGCGAAAACCCGTACACTACAATATTCCCTTGAAACAAATATAATAAATCTTTAAACTTTATAAAGTTTGTAAATATAAGGGTCTTTATAAAGTTTCACTCCAAGATCTTTCTTTCATTATCTAAGTTCCTGTTCTTTGCCATATGTTCTGAAAACTTGTCTCCATATCTTGCTTTTAGCTTAGCTATATTTTTTTCCATTAACTCTTCGAAGCTAATATCAAGTTCATCTGCTGTAATTGCTATATACCATAAGATATCCCCTAATTCTTCTTTTAAATTAGTTTTATCTAATTCTTTTCCATAGAATACATGTGCTTTGATAGGAGACAAAAGTTCTCCTGATTCTGTTGCAATTCCAATTGCACCATGTAATAAGCGAAGAGTATCTTCTGTCACCCTTTTCTTAGGAATGCTGTAATCTTTTGTTTCTGTTAT
>CBDUWM010000059.1:0-3511 GCA_965370925.1 uncultured bacterium | reverse complement strand
ATAAGGTGTATAAGATGAATGTAATTTCAGTTCCTACAAATAAGCCTATTATAAGAAAAGATCTAGATGATAAGATTTATAAAACTGAGAAAGAAAAGTACACAGCTATTATAGAAGAGATAAAAGAAGTTAAAGAAAAAGGTTCTCCTATTCTAGTAGGAACAAGATCAATTGCAAAGAATGAATATTTATCTCAATTATTGCAGAGAAATGGAGTGGCTCATCAGATTCTAAATGCTAAGAATCATGATAAGGAAGCTCAAATTATTGCTAATGCTGGGAAGAGCGGTGCAGTTACTATTGCTACTAATATGGCAGGAAGAGGAGTTGATATTGTTTTAGGAGGAGCTAATGCAACACAGGAAGAGAAGGATAAGGTCAAGGAGTTGGGGGGACTTTATGTTCTAGGAACAGAAAGACATGAGGCAAGAAGAATTGACAATCAGTTGAGAGGAAGATCTGGAAGACAAGGAGATCCAGGACAATCTCAGTTTTTTGTTTCTTTAGAGGATGATTTAATGAGAATCTTTGGAGGATCAAATATTAAGAAGATGCTTGAGATACTGAAATTCCCAGAAGGACAGGCAATAGAAGAAAAGAGAGTAAGTTCTTCTATTGAGAGTTCTCAGAAGAAAGTAGAAGCAGCAAATTTTGATGCTAGAAATCATGTGCTTGAATATGATGATGTAATGAATAAGCACAGAGAGGCTTTTTATAATAGAAGGCAAGAAATTTTAGAAAATAATAAAGAAGAATTATTTAAGAAGTTTAGATCTGCATTAGAGAAGAATAAGAATGTCACAGAAAATTTCTTTAATGAGAAAATGGAATCAATGGGTGAAGACAAGCAAGAAGATGTACTTAGATATGTGTATCTAAAAGTAATGGATAATCTTTGGATAGAACATATACAGAATATGAGCTATTTAAAAGAATCTGTTAAGTTAAGAGCATATGGACATTTAGATCCTTTGATTGAGTATAAGAGAGAGTCATTTAATCTTTTTGAGGATTTATTTAATGCTATTGACTATGACATCATTGATATGGTATCTAAGATACAAAAGGTAGAGGAGAGAAAAGAAGAAAAAGTTAGGATTGTACATTCTGGATCTAAGCCAAAAAGGAATGATAAATGTCCTTGTGGATCTGGGAAGAAATACAAGAATTGCTGTTGGCCAAAATAAGCACTTGACATATTCTGAGAAAAATGTATTATAAATTAACAAAGGAAATAAGAATTTTATGAACAGAACAACACTATATTCTATATTGTTTATCACGGTTATTACGGCAATATTTGCCGGGATTTTTGTGTATCCAAAAGGAAGTAATCAAACAATAGATCAATTAAAAGATAATCTAAATTTCAATCAAGAATTTAGATTAGGACTTGATTTGCAAGGAGGAGCAGAAATTCTTTATCAAGCTAATTTAAAAGAGGCAAGACAGAGAGCACAAGATATGGGATTAGAATATGATGAATCTGCAGAAATGGAAAAGTTAAAAAGTATTATTGAAAAAAGAATCAATAGTTTTGGTGTTAGAGAGTCAGAAATTCAAGTTCAGGAATATGATGGTAATTATGAATTAAGTATCAGACTTCCTGGAGTAGTTGATCCTTCACAGGCAGTAGCAGAGATTGGAAGAACTCCATTGCTTGAATTCAGAGAAAAAGCAGAGAATTTTGACGCCATTGTAAAATTAGAAGAAGAGATGCATACAACTTTAACTCAAGAAGAAATTCAAGCTGTTGCAATGCTATCATTTAAACAACAATTGACAGAACAAGGATATTCAGACGAGGTCTTAACATTTGAGGAAAAGCAGACTATAGAGAAGTGGGCTTTAGCATTTGAGGAACCATTTAAGATAACAGGACTAGGAGGAGCACAGTTAGATAGTGCAGAAGTAGATTTTTCACAAATGAATGAACCCATTGTAGTATTAAACTTTAATGATGAGGGTTCAAAATTATTTGCAGAAATTACAGAAAGAAATGTTGGACAAGCAGTTGCTATATACGTAGATAGAGAAGCAATTTCTGTTCCAGTAGTTCAGGAGAAGATTATAGGAGGGACTGCAACAATATCTGGTGGATTTGATATTAAATCAGCTGCAGAACTTGCAACTAATTTAAACAACGGTGCTTTAAATGTTCCAATTACAAAAATATCAGAAAAGAGCGTTGGTGCTACTTTAGGACATAAGTCACTTGAGAAGAGTCTTAACGCAGGATTAATAGGATTAGCATTAGTCGCAGTATTTATGATAGTTGTATATCATTTCTCAGGATTCTTAGCATTAATTTCATTATTAATATATATTATATTAGTTCTTGCAGTATTTAAGCTATGGCCAGGATTTACATTAACATTACCAGGAATTGGAGGATTCTTACTTTCACTTGGTATGGCAGTAGATGCTAATATTTTGATATTTTCAAGGATGAGAGAAGAATTAAAAGAAGGAAAGAGTTTTTCAGTAGCATTAGAAGAAGGATTCAATAGAGCATTTCCAGCAATCAGAGATGGTAATATTACAACTTTTGCAGAAGTAATAATTTTGTATATTTTTGCAGCAGGATTTGTAAGAGGGTTTGCAACAACATTGGGCATTGGTGTGGTAATGAGTTTATTCTCAGCATTAATAATCACAAAAGCATTAATGTATTTATTTATAAATACAAAATTAAGTAAAATAAAATGGATTTGGTAATATGATAGACTTTTTAAAATACAACAAAATTTTTTTTGCAATATCTATATCCTTATTTTTGGGTAGTATTGCGTTACTTTCAGTTTACGGATTAAACTATGGAATTGATTTTGTTCCAGGATCAGTTTTAAGTGTAGAATTTATAGAGCAAAGACCTAGTACAGAAGAAGTAAAACCAGTATTAGATGAATTTGGATTAATTTCATATTCACTTAGAACAGTAGATGATAAGGGACTTGAAATTACTTTCAAAGATATAATTTCACAAGAGTTACTTGTAGAGGAATTTACACAGAGAAGAACACAGATTGATGAATCAGGAGAAAAGATTGAATCAGAGGAAGTTACATCTGATAAGATTAAACAAGAAAAGATTGTAGAATTACAAAATATATTAAATGAGAAGTTTGAAATTGATATGCAGGGAAGTTCTTATCAAGAAGTCAGCCCTATAATTTCAAAGAGAATCACAAAGAGTACAATGTGGGCTTTAATACTTTCTATTATAGTTATAGTATTTTTAGTAGCATATTCATTTAGAAAAGTATCAAGACCTATTAGTTCATGGAGATATGGTCTTGCAGCAATTATTGCATTATTCCATGATGTTACAATTCCATTAGGAGTGTTTGCATTATTAGGAGAATTTATGGCAGTTCAGTTTACGCTACCAATAGTAGTAGCTTTGCTTACAGTATTCGGATATTCTGTTAATGACACAATCGTTACATTTGATAGGGTGAGGGAGAATTTGATGAGAAAGACAGCTCCTACATTTAAAGAAATTATTAAT
>CBDUWM010000058.1:0-3577 GCA_965370925.1 uncultured bacterium | reverse complement strand
AGAATTAAGAGAAAAGTTTCTAAAATATTTTGAAGAAAAAGGACATAAAAGAATAAAGTCTTCTTCTTTATTGCAATCAGACAATAGCGTTTTATTAACTACATCTGGAATGCAACAATATTCGTTATATTTAGAAGGAATACAAGATTCAATTAAAGATTTTGATTCAAGATATTTATGTTCTTCTCAGAAGTGTTTTAGGACTAATGATATAGAGGAGGTTGGGGATACTACTCACCATACTTTTTTTGAGATGCTTGGGAATTGGTCTATTGGCACAGACGAAAATGGAAACTATTTCAAAGACAAAGCAATGGAATATGCTTTGGATTTTTTAGTTAATGTTTTGAAAATGGATAAGAATAGAATCTCTGTTAGTGTTTTTGAAGGAGATGATCAAATAGAAAAAGATACACAAGCAATAGAATTATGGAAGAAGCATGGTATAGACAGAATATATGAGTTTGGGAGAAAGGATAATTTCTGGGGACCAACAGCTAAAACAGGACCATGTGGTCCATGTTCAGAACTTCACTATGACACAGGAAAAGAGAAGTGTTCTGATACTTGCGGTCCTAATTGTGGTTGCGGGAAGTTTGTTGAAGTTTGGAATTTAGTATTCATGCAATACAGAAAAGAAGAAGATGGATCATATACTAAGTTAAATCAAACTAATATTGATACAGGCTCTGGATTCGAAAGATTACTTGCCTTATTGAATGAAAAAGAAAGTGCATATGATACTGATTTGTTTGTAGATGTTATGGAGAGATTGGATATAGAGGATATAAAAGTAAAAAGAATTATTGCAGATCATATTAGGAGTATATGTTTTCTGATAATGGAAGGAATCGTACCATCAAAGGATATGCAAGGATATGTTTTGAGAAGATTAATAAGAAGAGTTTTAGAACATATAAAAGGTATGGATGTTTTTGAATTTATAGTAGATATCTATATTGATAAGTTTGATGGAATATATGATTTAAATAAAGAATTAATATTGAATGTTTTTTCAAAAGAAAAAGAGCAATACAAGAAGATTATTAATGAAGGGGAAAAGTTAATTAATAAAATAGAAAGTATCACAGCAAAGCAAGCTTTTGATTTATATACGACACATGGATATCCAGTCTCTGAATTAAAAGCAAAGGGATATTCTTTTAATGAAGAGGAGTTTAATAAATTAGTAAAAGAACATAAAGAGAAATCTAGAGCAGGAGCAGAGAAGTTGTTCGGAGGACATGGGGTAGATACTATTCAATCAGAAGAAGAAAAAGAAAAGGTAACCAAACTTCATACAGCAACTCATTTATTACAATCAGCTTTAAGACAGATTTTAGGGGACACAGTAAAACAAATGGGGTCAAATATTACTCCAGAGAGATTGAGGTTTGATTTTTCATTTGAAAGAAAAATGACTGATGAAGAAAAAAAACAAGTAGAGGATTTAATAAATGAAAAGATAAAAGAAAAAATAGAAATCACAAAAGAAGACAAGTCATACAAAGAAGCAATTGAAGGAGGCGCTTTGGCTTTTTTTAGAGAAAAGTATCCTGATATTGTGTCTGTTTATAAAATAGGAGATTTTTCTCAAGAACTTTGTGGTGGTCCTCATGTTTCAAATACAAAAGAATTAGGCGAGTTTAAAATAAAAAAAGAAGAAAGTGTTGGTTCTGGAATAAGAAGAATTAAAGCTGTTTTATTATGAAAAAATATATATTGTTATTTCTATTACTTCCATTTTTTACATACGCAAATGATACGGATATGATGTCTGTTAAATATTCCCCTTTTAATTCTTATCTTACGATGCATGGTAGATTAAATGAACCTAGTAGAGCTCCTGTTGGGTTTTTGTATTATGCGCAGTATAGCGAGCATGCAGGACAAGATACAGGGTATAGTATAGAGAACAGAGGTATATATGAGCAGAACAGAAGAATTATCCCAGATATAGATAAGGTATGCGTTAAGTCCTATGTAATGGATTCAAAAAAGAACAAGTATTATTCTAATGAATTATGTACTTTTACTTCTAAATGTTACAAAGGAGTCAGTTTTTATCCAATAAGGGATAAAGGATATGTGGCAATTGTATCAATGAAGGACAGGATATATTTCAAGGGATCATATGCATACGCAACAGAAAAGATCAATAAGTATTTAATTAGCATAGGAAGGCAGAACTTAGATAATTGTGGAGTAATGTGTCATAAAGGAGCAGAAATTCATTATGATTATTTATTTAAAACATATTGGGCAAAAGATTTAAATGGACAGACTTTAATTAAAAATAACATATTAGATATTAAACAGAGTATTGAGTCTAATCAGAGAATATTTGAATTAGATATGAATCCTCAGTGTACTGATATTGGATATGATAAGACTAGAGCGCAGATAATATTAGGGAATATTGAGGTAAAAGAAAATGGAGATAAGGCAGAAATACAGGCAATATTTGAAATACAAAGTCCAAAGGATATTGTAATTGATTTAGATTCTTTATATCTAGTTCCTTCTGATACTAGTGTGAAGACATTAAGTAAGACAACTAAAATATTATCAGGGTCTAGATTCCTTAAGAAGGGAGATAAAACAAGAATAGGGACAGCAGTGAATATACAAGCAGTAAGAGAGTCAGCATTTAATTTAGAATTAAATCCATATTCTTTTTATACTGTAAATAATTCTAAATACTATTTTGATAATATAGATACTGTTAAGAGTAAATACCTATATTTAAATACAGAAATACAAGGAGAAGAATCATTGATTAAAGTTATTAACAGTAATATTTTAAAAACTTCGTATAAACCTGATATACTAGATATAGAACTGCAATTTGAAATTATTGCAAAGGAAGATATTTATATTAAAATATCTGATTTGTATTTAAAAATAATACCTAATTATTCTGCTGATATTTTAGATCAGGATTTAGATATAAAACAAGCAGAGCAAAGAGGATTAGAATTGTATGTTAGAAAGGGGGAAATAGCAAATATATTATCAACCTCTAGAATAAGAGCAAAGACAGATGATAGTATATATGCATATTTAAGTTGGGGGTTATCATATTCACCTATACATAATCCAAGTTACGATATTAAATTCAAAGATTTAGATAAAATGAAAACTAATATAATAAAAATAAATAAATAAACTATGTTTAAGAAAATATTTCTAAGTGTTTGTGTGTTACTTTTGATGGCTAGTGTAAGTTATGCTTATACTAATAACGATTCATTAATTGAACAGCTTCAAGCACAGATTACAGCGTTAGAATCTCAAATTACTGAATTTCAAAATAAGATAAATATTTCTAAGAGTCAGGTGCAAGCTTTAAAAGGGATGATAGAAGGTTTGGAGGATGGTGATGATTCAGATGATTCTGATAATGATTTAGATTTCCAATTTGATGATCATTCTACAGATATATATTATCTTAAATATAACAATAGAGGAGCAGCATATTTCAGATCTAAGGTGAGCCCCAATCCAACATATACTGATATCAGGAGTAAGGAGTATTCTTTCGCTTTTGAAATTAATGTAGCTGGTGCAGAAAGTC
>CBDUWM010000057.1:0-3692 GCA_965370925.1 uncultured bacterium | reverse complement strand
CCCATGCAGAAGCTAGAAGAGAAGGCAAGTGTAAACCTTTCGCTGCGATGCTACATTATTTGACAAAAATAAATTATATAGTAGTATACAAATAGAATCTAGCCTATCTCTTGGCTAAAAAAATATAGAGAGACAGGACTTTAAAAAGGAGACAAGAAATGGACATAACAAAAGTTAAACTGAAGAAATGTAGAATAGAAAAAGTTAAACTGAAGAAATGTAAAATAGATTATTCAAAAACTATATTCATACACTGTCCAACAAAGCAAGATTGGATAGATGTATGTAAAAAGATTGAAGCTGAGAGTGATCTAAGATGGACTAATTTAAAGCCAACAAAATTTGAAAATTGGAATGAATATATAGAATTAAGTTGTATTATAATAAAAAATAATCAATTAGATTATACTGCAAAAAAATATTTTGATGAAAATGCCCCTATAACATCTGCGAAAGATTTTTTATGCAATACACTCAGTCAATCCCAAATGCAACCACAACCACAACCAAAAGAAATCGAAATCATTGAAATTAATAATTATTCTCAAATCATGGTTATACAAGATATTGATACTGGACTATATTCTGTATTAGGACGAGAAAATCAAATAATATTCCCATGGCAGGAAAAAATATTTACATTAGCTTGGAATGGTTATGGCATAAAAAATCATGCATTACCAGAAAAAAAAATGGAAATGGTACCATATGATATAACAGCCAGAAGTGAACTTTCTGAAAATTTCTTTCATGGAAAAATATATCTATCATTGAAATGTTATATGGAAAATATAAATGAATATAACGAACAATTTCATAGAAATATGAAGAGAAGATTCAGAACAATGTTTCATCCAATAATCAAAGATAATGGAAATCTTCTTTACATAGATCCAAAAATAAATCCAGAGTCTATTGAAATAATAGAAATTACTGATACAAGATATAATATTGTCATACGAGATATGGATACCAAAAGATATAATATCTTAACACCAGATAATAAATTATTATTCTTATGGCAATCAAACTTAATCAAATTATCTGAGATTGATATGAATACTAGTCATCCACTAAATCAATCTTTTCATGGTCAAATATATCTCTCCCAAGAATTTATAAATTCATGCCAAGAATCTGGAATTATTAAAAATGATATTATCTTCAGTCTCTCCGACAGATTTGAAAATAGATACCATAACTATTGGAGAAGTGAAGCTGGACAATTTAATCTTGCAGATTTAAGAGAAGTAGGTAACAGATATTATGATCATCTAAATTATGATGACTTGCTTCATCATTTCTCAGATTTGTAATAACACATCCCTCCATCGCGAGGGGTTTTTATTTGACTCATATTGAAATAAAATATAATCTAAAACTAGAACATTAAAAGGAGATATAAAATGAGAATAAAAGATCAAATCACAGAACCAGGCTTTGATGATGTATTACTCCAACCACAGAGATCAGAGATTGATTCAAGAAATGATGTTACCCTAGAAAGAGAAATCAAGTTCTCTAAATCAAATAGAACATGGAAAGGAATACCTATAATAGCATCTAATATGAGCACTATTGGAACATTTAAAATATACAATGTATTATCCAAATACAAAATGATTACATGTTTACATAAGTTCTATGATATAGATGATTATCCAAAAGATCTCAATCCTAATTACTATATGCTATCTACTGGAATATCTGAATCAGATGAAATAAAAATAGATAAGTTGATTAACAAACTTAATCCATATTTTGTTTGTATAGATGTTGCCAATGGATATGCAAAAGCATTTGTAGAATATGTAAAGAAATTCAAAAACAAATATCCTGATATAACATTAGTTGCAGGAAATGTAGTCTCAAAGGATATGGTCCATGAATTAGTGATTAATGCTGGAGTAGATATTGTGAAAGTTGGAATAGGATCTGGAGCAATGTGCTTAACTAGGTTGAAGACTGGTGTAGGCCGTTCTCAGTTATCAGCCATAGATGATTGTGCATTTGGAGCTCATGGAGTCCATGGCCATATAATATCTGATGGAGGCATTAGATACCCTGGTGATATAATAAAAGCATATGCTGTAGGAGCAGACTTTGTTATGATAGGTTCAATGTTCGGAGGATCAAAAGAAGCAAGTGGTATGAGAATATTTAACAGAAAATTAATATATGGAATGTCATCATTTTACGCTCAAAAAAAACATAATGGATTTATTAGAAAATACTCCGCATCAGAAGGAAGAAAAAAATGGATCAAATATACAGGTCCCATAGAAAATACTATAAACGATATTTTAGGAGGAATTAGATCTGCATGTGCATATATAGGGGCAAGAAGAATAAAAGATATTCCTAAATGTCATGAATTCGAAATTGTGAATAAAATACTCAATACACATTTTTCAGAGGGCAAATAATTGCCCTTTTTATTTTTACATTATATAATAAAACAATGCCAGAAAATAAATACAAAGTAATTTTTGATTATTCTCCAGAAGCTATTTTAATAATTAGTTTAACTGGGAAGATTATTGATGTTAATAATAGAATAGAAGAATGGTTAGGATATAAGAAAAAAGATATTATAGGAAAAAACATCTTAAAAGTTTCTTTTGTTTCTACAGCAGAGAAACTAAAAATCGGAAAAGAATTTGCGAAGACTTTACAAGGAAAAAAGAAAACACCATATAATGTTGAATTTAAACATAAAAATGGTGAAATTATGACTGGAAGAATAAACAGTATTTTAATAAAAGATAAGAATAATAAACCATTGGAACTAATTGTTATAATCTCAAATGTAACAGAAGATATTCTTTCAAAAGAAAAAATCATTAAAACAAACAAAAGATTAGAGAATATTACTTCGTCAATGTCTGACTGGAATTGGGAGATAGATAAAAATGGAAAATATACCTATGTATCTGATAATATAAAAAATATATTAGGTTATACTCCAAAAGAAGTCATAGGGAAGAGTCTTTTTGATTTTATTGATCCAGAAGATATACCTAGAATATCTAAAATTACAAAAAAGGCTTTCAAAAATAAAAAGAGAATTGTTAATTTAGTTAATCGCAACATTACAAAATCAGGTAAGAAAATATATTTACTTACAAATGCTATTCCTATTTTAAATAAAAAAGGAAATCTAACAGGATATCAGGGGATTGATAAAGACATTACCGAAGAACAGGAAAAAGAAAATAGATATAAGGTAATCTTTGATAATTCTTTGGATGCTCTGATGACTATGAAGTCACCATCTTGGAATTTTATAGCAGGCAATGCTTCGGCAATAGCTTTATTTAATACAGAAACAGAAAAAAACTTCATATCAACTCCTCCATGGAAATATTCTCCAAAACTTCAACCAAATGGAAAGTCATCAATGTCTGAAGCAAAAAAACATATTAAATTTGCTTTGGAAAAAGGAAAGCATTCATTTCCATGGAAACATAAAAAAATAACAGGAGAGGAATTTGACGCACTAGTTATTCTTGTTAGAAATGAATATCATGGGGATGTATTTCTTCAAGCAACAGTAAGAGATATCACAATAGATAAAAAGAAAAGGGAAGAATTAGAAACAATAAATAGACTAATGGTTGGAAGGGAAATTAAAATGATCAAACTCAAAGAAAAAATAATAGAATTAGAAAAAAAACTGAGCAAATAAACTC
>CBDUWM010000056.1:0-3727 GCA_965370925.1 uncultured bacterium | reverse complement strand
TAATGTTCTTATTAGAAGGATATAGAGATATCAAAGAAAAGTCAAAAAAAACTCCCCTAGTTTGGGGAGCCAATATACTTCTTGATATTCTCTCTTGCAAATCTTTCATACTTTCCAAAAAAGAAATCATTGGTATAAATTGCATCTCTTTCTAAAAGTCCATTTAAGAACTTCTTGCGACCATGCTCAAAATCTCTGTCTGAGACATTAGGATACTCTTTTTTTATAAGGGAAGTATTCTTCTCAAATTCCTCCCAAGAATGTCCAAGCCCTGCTAAGTCAATACTTGTAATGAGCTTCTGATTCTTATTATAAGAAGAAACTCTATCCAAATCATGATCTGTTGCTAAAATATTATCTTGAATATTTTTCACAATCAAATTATAATCTTTTGAAGATCCTTCTCCATAATGCTCATCCATAATTTCCCTAGCAAATAAAGCGCTCTCATACTCATTTCCATAATAAGTAGATGGGATTCTGTAAACAGAATCATGTAATAGAAGTGAAAACACAACTTCTATACCTGGTGACTCAAATCTCTTTTTCCTGTGTAAAAAAGAACTATACTCATCCAAACAATTATTGATATGAGAAGTATTATGGTAAAAGCGATGCTTTTCTCCATAAACTTTCTCCAAATCTATCAATAATCCTGCTGGTATCAATTCTTTTATCTTAATTGGTATACCAAACATCTTTCACCTCTTTCTTTTAAAGTAAATACATTATACCGAATACAATAGAATATGTCAATACAAAAAAACAGCTCTCGCTGTTTCAAAATTTATAATAATGTCTTCGTATGAGTTTATTTCCCTCTCTCTCAAGTACTGCTCCCTTCTTTGGCATTTTATCATAATAAACTTCATCTAACCATTTCTTTCCTATACCATCATATATCCCTATCTTATCCATTTGAGTATTAGATAAAATATATGATACTTTCGTAAAATAGTGTTGATCTATATATAACATCCCTCCAATATCAATCTTACACATACCCTTAATATTAACTCTATTTCCTGAATGCACTCTTATTGTTTTTCTCCCTCCAATGAAATCTGAGTCATTGAATCTAAAGATACTCTCCCATGATGGACCATCCTTCCTATAAATCAAAGTATAAATTTCCATTCCCTTCAAGGACTTTGTGAATATTGATGTATTTTTAATATCAAACCACTCCCCAGCAGCTCTGTACTTAGGATCAATGATAGTCTTTTCTGTCGGGTTCTCTCCTTCAGGGTTAGGTTTTGCCCTGATTATTTTTAACATCTTATTTTATTATATCCCTTTCTCAAAAAATATCAATCTATATTTACAATTTTCTTATCACAATCTATAATTATTTCAGATTTAAATTTGTTGAAAAATCCCATTCCAATTAATGGTATCCCTTTAGAAATTAAAACTTCCATCTCTTTTATTTTATAACTCATTGATGCAAGAAGAGATCCAGATTCCATTGTTATTTTTTCTCCATTAACTATAACTACATCTGATACAGCATCGCTCTCTAGTTCTAATTCTCTTGCAATTTCTGGAGTTATTAATAAATCACCAGAAAACCCAGTATCTAATAAAAATACTGGGTCTTGTACCTTTCCCTTGTGAGCAATTTGAATGCTTAACAAAACTTTATTATCAAAAAATCTACTTATCATTTTTTACCAAGTAATCTAGCTATTTCTTCCACTGCATCATATCCAATTTTTAATACATAAAATATACTATCTGGATATCTTTCTTTGCCTAAATTTACTGCTTCTCTTGTAGTCTCTCCAATAAAAACTTTTTCTGCATCTGTTTCAATAGCAAGATACTTACCATTTTTTCTAGGTTCATATTCATTCTTTATTTCTTCATATATCTCCTTACCTTTCTTAGCAATTTTCTCTATATTAATATTTAATAAATCATTCATATCTTATTATACCAATAAATTTAATAAGAGGTCAAAATCTTAGGCCCATTCTTCGTAATAGCAATCATATGCTCAAAATGAGCAGATAATGAATGATCTTTTGTCTCAAACCCAAAACCATCTTGAGATTTTACAATCTCATATCCACCATAGTTTACCATTGGCTCGATGCAAACAACCATTCCTTCCTTTAACTCCTCTCCCTTTCCCCTTTTCCCAAAATTAGGAATCATTGGATCTTCATGAAGATCCTTTCCTATCCCATGTCCACATAAAGTTCTAACAACAGAGAAATCATGAGACTCTACATATCTCTGTACTGAATTACCAATATCTCCTACAGTATTCCCTGGTTTAGCATTTGATATTCCAGCCTTCAAAGCTTTCTTTGTAACCTTAAGTAATCTTATTGCTTCTTCTGATACTCTTCCTATAGGAATAGTTCTTGCCATATCAGTATGCCATCCCTTATAAATCAAACCCATATCTAAAGACAATAAATCCCCATCTTTTAACTTATAGCTTCCGGGTACTCCATGTACTACTACATTATTCACAGAAGTGCATACAGTAGCAGGGAATCCTCCATATCCTTTAAAATTAGGCTTACACCCTTTCTCTCTTACAAGCTTTTCTGCTAAAATATCTATTTTTTTTGTGCTTACTCCAATATCAGCAAACTCAACAAGTTCCCTTAAAACAGCGCTTAAAATATTAGCGCCTTCTTGCATGATCTTTAATTCGTGATTACTTTTAATTGTTATCATAAACTCTTACAAATTTCATTAAACACTTGCGCTGGTGTAAGCGAAGCATCAATATCAAAGCTTTTGATTCCTCTTGATTTCAAATAATCTACAATTGGCTGTGTTCTTTCCTTGTATTCTACCAATCTCTTTCTGATAGTCTCCGGAGTATCTAATCCCTTTCTTACTACCAATTCAGATCCATCAATAGGACATGTCTTTAAATCTTTTGTGTCTTCATTATACAGAATTGAATGTCTCATTAATTTACAAATTCTTCTATGTGAATTTCTAAATACTGAGATTTCTTCATCCATGTATAAAGCAAATAGATAGATGTTTTCCTTCCCATATAAATCAATTACTAAGTCAATAAATTTCTCAGCTTCATACATTGTTCTAGGAGATCCAGATAATAAAATACTCTCATCTGCTGAGCTTAAATTTAACACTGATTTTTTAATTAATGCCCATGCAAACCCTGGTTCAAATAACTTACCATCTAATCTTAATCTCTTCTGTTCTTCTACGCTATATCCATCTACTTCTTTTTCTCCTCTAACAAAAATATCCTCTGCTAATTTAGAGGTTTCTAGAAAGTATAGAGTAAATTTTTCTGACAATAACTGACCCTGAGTTCCTTTTCCTGAACCCGGAGGGCCTAATAATATTACTATTTTCTTATTATGTTTCATTAAATAGTGTCGTAATTCCTCATCTGTAATTGAGCATTGATCTTTTTAACAGTATCAAGTATTACAGAAACTACAATCAATAGAGATGTTCCCCCAACCATGAAGGATAATCCCTGGACATTTGTAATTATTGCTACCATATTCGGTGTAAGCGCAATTATTGATAAAAATAATGCACCAATAAATAATAATCTATTTAAAACTTCTTTCAAGAATGTTGCTGTTTTCTGCCCTGGTCTTACTCCTGGAATAAATCCTCCCATTCTTTGCAAGTTGTCTGCAATCTCTTGTGGTTTGAATACAAGAGATGCGTATAGGAATGTAAATGCAAATACTAAGAAGAAATAAAATACATTATA
>CBDUWM010000055.1:0-3760 GCA_965370925.1 uncultured bacterium | reverse complement strand
GAATTTGGTATAGCAATGGCTATTATATCAATATTCCATATTTCTTGGCATTTAAATTATTATAGAAAATAAAAGAGCACATTATGTGCCCTAGATTTTTAGAAGGAATTTTTTTGTATTATTCCCAAATTTATTCATATCACAGAGAATTTCTTCTATGTTTTTTTCTCCAAAGATTTCTGATTTGATTTTGGGATTATATCTGAGAAGAATTCTAAATGATTCTCTTGCAATAATACCTCCAAAAAGAGAAAACATTATTAGATTTTTTTTACATTGTTTTATAAGAAATTTTTCACAATGTCTCTCTATATCTCTTCTTGTAGTACATTCATTGATAACTTGTTCAAGTTCCATGTTCTACCTCCTTATGGTCTAAGATAGTGCATTTTAGATAATATGTCAATTATCCACTATTTAAACTTTAGATATTGCTTTATAATATATATATGAATAAAGATTTGCTAATTTTATTTCTTTTATTTTCATTTATGATTGCTGGTATGTTATTGATAAACCAGGAATTACTTCCTAGTCAATTATTTGCCGAAGTTGGAAATGTATATAGTAGGAGTTTCTCTTTACAGGGACTTTGTTCTTCTTATCAGGATTGTAGTAATTTCTGTTCTAAGAATCCAAAAGTTTGTATATTCTATTGTGATAAAAATCCTAATAATAGTTTGTGTTCAAAGATTAGTAAACAGAAGGTTGGAGATGTTTCTATGCAAGGAATTTGTTATAGTTTAGATCAATGTGTTTCTGTTTGTAATAAGCAGAAAGAAATTTGTTATGATTTTTGCAAAGATAATCCTGATAATAAGTTCTGCCAACAAGGATTTGATTATGATGAAGTAAAAGTAAAATTATTAATTCATAAGAACTTTATTGATTTAGAACAGTTTGACTCAATTTCAAAATATAGATCTTGCCAAGGACATTTAGTTACAACATTAGATAATGAAGAAACACAGAGAACGTTGAAACACTATTTTAAAGTTAAGAGGCAATATATTAATACAGATGATAAAGTTGAGATATATGCACCATTTGATGGATATGTCGCATTTATGGCAGAAGATAGATGTAGAAAAGAAGGTAAATGTTATGGTGGAGGAGAATTATGGTTCTTTCCAATAGAAGGAAAGGAGAGAGTTAGATATGAAGATATGTTTGGATTTAATATAATACACATTAAACCAAAGCAAGGATTAAAAAATGGAGATGTAATAAGGGCCGGAAGACTTCTGGGTTATGGAGATTTTCTAGGAGGGTATAATACTGTTGATATAGCTATTGCAAAGCCAACTAAAGAGTTCAAACAAATAGATGGATGGGATTGTCCATATGCAGAATTAGATTCCGTATTTAAATATATGTATAGAGATGTTGCTATTGAATATATGAAGAAAGGCATTAGATCAAAAAGAAGTATAATAATAGACAAAGAATATAGAGATAATAATTTATGTGATTATGAGAATAGTGGTCCATTTTTTGCTTCAAAGTATCAGGGGCAGAAAAATGATTGGTTAATATTAAAATAATAAAAAAATATGCAAAATACATTTTTTAAACAAAATCTACCGATAATATTATATTCAATAGTCATGCTTTTCTTTTTAGTAGTTAAGCAAGTTACTCTTATGGGTAATGTGTTTTCTACTGATTATATTGTGATATTTGTAGCATTGCTGATTATAATGCATTCACTTGCTCCATTAATTAATGATAGAAATAGGATTATATTTTTTATAATTACAGGGCTTATTATGATTCTATTATTTGTGTTTGTTATATCCTTGATTATGACAATGATTGGTTGATATCTGGGATTGAATAAGATGGACAAAAGTCTTTACTTTGTCCATTTTTATTGTTATAAAGCATTGAATTAATATATGTCTGAAAAAGATAAAAATATAATATTGTTTATTAACCATGTGAGCCAAGATAATTTGGCCAATGTTAAGTTATATTCAAAAAAGATTAAAAAGAAATTAAGAATAGCTGTAATTAGAGATTCAAAGAAAAGAATAAAGAGAATAAAAAAAGGAGTAGATATATTTCTATCTTGTGATTTGTCACAACCCTTAAAAGTTGCCAAGGCATTACTTCCGCATCAAGAAAATCTATTGGCAGTCACATGTAGAGGGGAAGCTCATATTACATTTTTGACTAAGGTCATCCCTCATGTACCATATTTGAGAACACCAACCAAGGAATCATTGGAATGGGCTACTGATAAGATAATGATGAGAGAAAGATTCAGAGTATTTGATAAAAAGATTACTCCTAAGTTTAAAGTAATAAGTAATTGTACTAAAAAAACAATTGATGGATTGATAAAAGAGGTAGGATTTCCATTAGTAGTAAAGCCAGCAGAATTAGCTTCAAGCTTATTGGTTAATATTTGTTATCATAAAGAAGAGTTGGAAAAAACATTAAAGAAATCTTTTAGAGGTATTAAAAGGATATATAAAGAGAATAAGAGATTATCAGACCCAAAGATTTTAGCAGAAGAGTTCATGGAAGGAGAAATGTATTCTATTGATGCATATGTAAGTTCAAGAGGAAGAATATGGTTCTGTCCTATAGTACATGTTAAAACTGGAAAGCAGATTGGGTTTGATGATTTTTTTGGATATCAAAGAATTACTCCAACAGCATTATCAAAGACTTCTGTTAAAGAAGTAGAAAAAACTACAGAAATTGCAATTAAGGCATTGGCATTGAGAAGCACTACAATCCATGCAGAACTTTTGAAAACTGAGAAAGGATGGAAAATCATTGAAGTAGGACCTAGAATAGGAGGATTTAGAAATACAATGTATGCATTGTCATATGGAATCAATCATGCATTAAATGATGTTTTAATAAGGATTCCTAAAAAACCAGAAATTCCGAGAAGAGTAAAAGGATATACAGCAGTATTGAAATTGTATTCTAAGAAAGAAGGAAAGATTAAGAAAATAAAAGGACTAAAAAAAATAAAAGATATTAAATCACTTAATAATTTTAAGCAAAATAAGAAAATTGGAGATAGATGTAAGTTTGCAAAGAATGGTGGCAAGAGTGTATTTGATGTAATATTGTTTAACAAAGATAGATCTAAATTACTCGCAGACATCAGGAGAATGGAAGATTTGATTAATATTGAAATTTAAAACACCTTAGAGATGAAGGTGTTTTTTTGTTATTGAGCTTGCTGTTTTAAAATTTTGTATCCAATGTATTCTCTTATCTTTTTTAAACCAATTCATTTGATGTTTTTGAAATTTCCAAATGTCTGATTCTAAATGTTCTTTAAATTCTTCTAAGTTTATTTCTTTTTTAATATATTTAGACATCCATCTATATTCTAAACCAAGAGCGTTCATTCTTTCGTCTGATATTATTTTAGATACTTTTACTCCTTCTTTAAGCATTCCATCTTTGATTCTTTTTTCTAATCTTTTATGAATTAATTCTCTAATATCATTTCTTTTGATTCCTATATACAAACAATCAAATTCTGGATTGTTTTCTATTACAGGGACTTTTCCTAGTTGATCTGCAATTTCAATTGCTCTGATAATCCTTCTTTTATTACTTTTCTGTACAGTCTCATATCTTTCCGGGTCTAGTTTTTTTAATTGAGATTGTAATTCTTTCAGTTCTTTTTTCTCTAATTCTTTTCTTAAGATTTTGTTTTCTTTGACTATTGGCATTATCCATCCATCTGTAAGAGGGTAGATATAGAAAGCTGAGCCTCCTACTAGTA
>CBDUWM010000054.1:0-3905 GCA_965370925.1 uncultured bacterium | reverse complement strand
TAAAAATAAAATTAAAGAAACATTGAAATGTATAATGGGAAATTCATAGTAATAGAAGGTTTAGATGGTTCTGGAAAGAGTACTCAAGTTGAGTTGTTAAAAGACTATTTAGAGAGTCTTGGAAAAGAGGTTGTAGTTTCTAAAGAACCTACAAAAGATTCTTCAGCAGGAATTAAGATAAGAGAGATTATAGAACAAAGAGAGAAAGCATCAGCAGAAAAACTTCAAGAATTAATGGCGGAAGATAGAGAACAGCATTTAAAGAATAAGATTATACCAGCATTAGAGAAAGGAAAGTATGTGATATCTGATAGATATTATCATTCTTCTTTTGCTTATGGAATTGCAAATGGAGTGGATGTAGAATATTTAAAGAAAATTAATAAAGATTTTTTAAAACCAGATATTGTTATTTATGTTGATACACCATCTGACGTTTGTTTGGAGAGAATCGCAAAAAGAGGACAGGAGTTTACATATTTTGAAAAGAAGATGTGGTTAGAGAAAGTAGAGGGGAATTATAAGGAATTAGATGATTTGGTTTCTGTGAATGGAGAACAAACAATAGAAGAAATTTCAAATGATATACA
Organism: uncultured bacterium; assembly: GCA_965370925.1. Classification (GTDB taxonomy): domain Bacteria; phylum Patescibacteriota; class Minisyncoccia; order Minisyncoccales; family JAGOPM01; genus JAGOPM01. The sequence goes on along the minus strand of CBDUWM010000054.1, from coordinate 3,315 downwards.
AAAAATAATAAAAACATTATGGCAGAAATCTTAATAAATAAAGGAAAACATAAAATACTTTATATAATGAGTGAACCACTTCAGTTAATGGAACTTGCAGGAAGGACAGCATATCAGAGTAGAGATAAGATTACTAAAGAATCTTCTATTAAGTTTATAGAGATGTTGAGGAAGTTAGGACATGAGAGTGTTCTAGAACATTCTGCAATGACAATTGAATTCAATAATATTTCTAGAGGATTTACTCATGAATTAGTAAGGCATAGATTAGCTTCTTTTACTCAAGAATCAACTAGATATGTAGATGAGAAGGATTTTAGAATGATAATAAAAGAGAATGAAGATACAACAGTAAATATTAATGGGAAGGAAACATCAGTTTTAGAGTGGGCAGAAATGAATGAGAAGATGTATAGAGGATTAAGAGAGAAGGGATGGAAGCCAGAAGATGCAAGACAATTCCTTCCAATAGGAATACAAACACAGATTGTAGTTACTGCTAATTTTAGACAGTGGAGACACATATTTAAACTAAGATGTGCTGATGGAGCTCATTGGGAGATTAGAGAAGTAATGAGAACTCTTCTGAAAGATGTAAAAGAAAGAATACCAGTTGTGTTTGATGATTTGGAGTATTGACATTATTTGACCGTTCCTGTATACTGTACATATGAGTACAGTAAAAAAGAACACAACTAATAGTCGTTTTGTTAATTTAGCTCAAATGAATGAGGTAGTTTTTCATACTAATGATTTAGGGAGTATATGGGGTATAGAGAATAAGAACACTTTATATACAACTCTTAAAAGATATGTAAAACAAGACTTGATATATCGTATATACAGAGGTATGTATTCTTTGTTTCCCGCAAACAAGGTTGATCCATATTTACTTGGAATTAAGGCAATGCATAAATATTCGTACATAAGCACAGAAACAGTATTAGTGAATGCAGGCATTATTTTACAAGATATTAAAAATATTACATTAATTAGTTTTAAATCAAAAAGATTTAAGATTGGAGACAATAGCTATTATTGTAGAAAGTTAAGCAATAAATATTTATTTAATGATGCAGGTATAATTAAAAAAAATGGAATAAATATTGCTAGTGTTGAGAGAGCAATAGCAGACTTATTGTATTTTAATAAAAATTATCATTTTGATAATACTAATATTGATTGGGATAAAGTAAGAGAAATTCAAAAAAAAATAGGATATGATATTACCAAATAAAGACTCAGCTATACATAAGGCATGGCTATATAGATTACTTACAGAGATTTGTGATAACTCTGAGTTATTGAATTTAATATATTTCAAAGGTGGAACTTGTGCTGCTATGAGAGGATTTTTAAATAGATTTTCAATTGATTTAGATTTTGATTATATTGGAGAAAAAAAAGATATAGAAAAAACAAGAGAAATATTAGAAAAGATATTTGATGACTTAGGATTAGAAATAAAGGATAAGAGTAATAATACACCACAGTATTTTTTGAAATATAAGACTAATAAGGAAAATCAAAGGAACACAGTTAAAATTGATGTTACAATGCCTCCGCCTAAATCAAATAAATATGAGTTAGTGAGATTGATTGATATTGATAGAGTGTGTTATTGCCAGACAATTGAAACAATGTTTGGAAATAAATTAGTTGCATTACTTGATAGGTATGAGAAGAACAATTCAATTGCAGGAAGAGATATATATGATATCCATTATTTCTTTATGAATGGATATGATTATAATAAAGATGTTATTTGTGAGAGGAGAAATATTAAAGATGTAAAAGATTTCTTTATTGAGCTGAAAGATTTTATTGATAAAAAAATTACATTAGAAATAATATCACAGGATTTGAATATGTTATTAGGAGAGAAAGAATTCTCTAAAATAAGGAAAGTATTAAAACAAGAAGTTTTGAGATTTATAGAGGATGAGATAAAGAGGTTGAAATAAGCTATGGAATATTTGAAAACACTATCTTTCTGATAGTGTTTTTTTATGTTATTCTAAATAACAATGGACAATCTACTAAAAAAACATACAGAATGGAGAAATCAATGCATTAATCTAATAGCATCAGAAAATGCTATTTCTCCTGCTGTAAAAGAAATGTATTACAGTGATTTAATGCATAGATATGCAGAGGGATTGCCATATAAGAGGTTTTATCAGGGGTTGAAGTATTACGATAAGATGGAGGAGAAATGCACCAATGCATTTTTAAAACACTTTAAAGCTAATTTCGTAGATATCAGACCAATTTCAGGAGCTGTTGCTAATTTGGCTGTATTTTCTGCATTAGCAGAGTATGGAGATAATATTTTAAGTTTAGGAATAGACGGGGGTTCACATATTTCCCATGAGAAAATGGGAGCTACAGGATTGTTAGGATACAACATACACAATGTAAACATTGTTAATGGAGAAATAGATTTAAAAAACTTAAAAGAAAAAGTAAAAAAACTAAAACCTAAGTTTATAATCCTAGGAGGCTCTGTTATCTTATTTCCTCAGAAAGTAAAAGAGATAAGAGAGATTTGCAAGAATATGGTAATTGTATATGATGCCGCTCATGTCCTTGGTTTGATATTCTCTGGATACTTTCAAGATCCATTGAAAGAAGGAGCTGATATTATTACAGCATCAACACATAAGACTTTCCCTGGACCACAAGGAGGGATAATAATAGGAAATATATCAGAGGAATTACAAAAGAAAATTAAAAGAAAGATATTCCCAGGAATATTATCTAATCATCATTTACACAGAATCCCTGCCTTATACGAAACATTTAAAGAACAAAAGAAGTTTGGAAAACAATATATTAAACAGATATTAAAGAACTCTTTTATTCTGGCGAAAACACTAGATGATTTAGGAGTTAAGGTTTTATACAAAGAGAAAGGATATACAAACTCTCATCAGGTATTAATTGATGTTTCTATATTCGGAGGAGGAAAAGAATGTTCTCAGAGACTAGAAGATAATAATATTATTGTAAATAAGAACATGATTCCAGGAGACACTAGTGTTATTAATCCTTCAGGTATTAGAATAGGAGTACAGGAAATGACTCGTTACGGAATGAAAGAGAAGGATTTTGTTAAAGTGGGAGAATTGATTTATAAGACATTAATAAAGAAGAGAATAAAAAAAGAAGTTGTTTTATTAAGAAATAAATTTAAAAAAATAAACTATGGAACCTAAAAAATACATTGAATCAGCAAAGATAACAGAAACAAAAGATTATAGCATTCCTAAGAAAAGGGTGACAGAAGATACTCTTCGCTTATTACATGGTGCA
>CBDUWM010000053.1:0-4184 GCA_965370925.1 uncultured bacterium | reverse complement strand
GGCTCAATAACTGGGGTTGTTGTCTGTGCTTCTGCTGTCCCAAATAGCTGAACTACTATTGTTGTTTGTTTTCCTTTGAAATTCCCTGTCACAACTCCTATGCCAATCTCCTCATAATTATTATTTAAAATATTCTCATGGTGAGTATATGAATCCTGCCATGCAGTATATACTTCCTCTGGTTCTAAGAATCCTATTGCTAGATTCTCTCCTGCATATTTATAATCATAGTTATTCTCTTCAAAGAAAAACCAAGGGGATATTCCTGTTGGAGAGAAATGATCAAAGTAATTCTGAGATAACATATGCATTGCCTTCTGTCTTGCTGCTTCATTTAAAGCCTCATTCTCTTCTAAGTGTGTTAGTCCCAAATTATCTCTTTCCTGATTCGTAAGTTCTATGATTGCTGATTTAGTAATATCTGCAAAAAAGGAATTAGATGATAGGGAAGAGAAAAAGAATAAGGGAAACACATGTAAGAAGAATAACAAAAGAACAGACCAAAACATAAAACTGGAATAAAGTAGTTTTGGTTTATTCTTATTCTTCTTAGTGGCGAATAATATATCTTTCATTACACTTTATTATATCAAAAAAAACCCACTCTGTTGAGTGGGGATAAATACTATAGGCTTTCAATCTTTTGTTTCAAAAGCTCTTTTGCTTCTGTTTTGATATTTTCATTTTTTGACCATTTAATAATACTAGTCAAATAATCAACATCAAATTTAAACTTATAAAGACTCCATGCTTCATCTCTTATCTCATCATCAATAGTATGAAGAACTATATCTTTAATATAATATACTTCATTTGAAAAATGTTTCTTTATTAAATCCCATGCTTCATCTCTTACTATTTTTGTATGACAATATGAAATAACCCATGATATTTCAGAACAGTTTCTTCTAAAATTTTCTCTTTGTCTAAGTATTTCCCAGAAATACCTCACATTAATAATATTCTTAGAAAAAATAACAATATTCTTCAATGACCATGAACCCAAATCTTTCAATTTCTTTTTTACAATAGATACTATTCTATCTTCAAATTCTGGAATAGATGTAATAATATTTACTAATGTAAACATTGATGAATCAGAAATAATCAAAAAGTTACCAATATCTTTTATTATCTCTCTCTTTAATTCTTCTATGGATTTCGAATTATTCGATTCAACTTTTTCTATAAGACTATTTAAGAAACTCTTTGCCTTATAATTAACTATGATGTTAAACAATATTTTATTCTTAAAAAGAAACAATTTAGTTTTTGGTATAAAATATTCTTTAAATATATCTTTTCCATATCCTTTTCCAACAACATCATCAATAATCATAATTGAAATATTAGTAGATAAAGAAAGCTCTACTTTCTCTTTCAAGATAGCTTCATAGACTTTATACACCTTAATTACTATCACTGCAATTATAATTACTCCAGCTAAACATAATATCAACATTTCCTACCTCCTTTTTGTTAACGTTCTTACTCTTCTTATACCAAACGGCTCATATATGTCAATGTTAAAATAAAAACCCACTCTGTTGAGTGGGGATAGATTTTAATCTATTTTGAGCATTACTGGGTTAGATTTCCATACAGCATATATACTAATATCATTATGATCTGAAGCTTGTGAACGAATAAGTGTGGCTACAATAAAATATGTTCCTGAGTCTAAATCAGGTATATCACATTCAAAGGAAAACTTGCTTTTTTTTCTTGATACATAAATTGTATCGCCTTGTCCCGATGAAAAAACAACTTCCATCTTGTCATCAATCTTCCTTTTAATTTCATAATCAATAAACCAAAGTCCTTTGTCATAATTGAAATAACTTACTTCTCCTGATATTTGAAATCTATCTCTCGTTGGTTCTCCTACTTTTATTTGTGTAGAAAACCTGCAACCAATGGATGTGATTATTATAATCACCAAAAGCATTACTAATCCTATTCTCTTCATTTCAATCCCCTTTCTTTATCTCAAATGCCATATCAGAGAAATCTGATATAAACTGTCCTGGTGAAGTCTCTATACTTTTGTTTATAATCAGAACATTATACTTATCATTACCAGAATAAAGATGTTCTTCTGTTAATTCTATATAACAAGAACCATCATTAATTTCTGTGGTAAGCAATACCGAAAAAGAAACATTGTTTTTTGACTTCTCACCAATCAACCAAATCTCAATCTTATTGTCTGGGGCAAAGGGTACTGCTGTTGCTTCCCATGTAATGGGAATAATACCAGTTTTTAATTCCTCTCCTCCATTAGGAGAAATAACATTCAAAATATTCTTTTCCCTTATAGAGATATTCTTCTCTTCTACATATTCATAAACTTCTCCCTTTGCATTTGGCTTCATTTCATAGACATATAGTCTAACTTCAAGATCATCAAAGAAAAGTTTGTCTCCAAATGTTTCTTTAATCTTTTTTCTATTAGGAATGTATCTATGAATACCAATGTTATCAGTATTCACAATATGCATATGCATATCATCTCTATAAATAGAAATTCCTACTCTTGCAGACTTAGGATATTCTCCTGGATTCCAAACAATATCAAATCCATTTGTGAACCAATCAAGAACAATATGTCTTTGATTTCCTGGACTATGAATTTCTAAATCATGATTCATATTCAAAACATTACATTTCTGCGTTGCATACACAAGTTTTCCTGGCTCTTCAAGTAAGAAATAATAGTCGCAATTTAATATATCTCTTTCTCTTGAAAGAATTTTCAAATCATAATACTCCAATATGAAATCATATGAAGTAATTCCTTTCAAATTCCTTCCAATCACAACTTTATTTATTGCTTTACCATATCCAGTAGATTCCATACATAAATATATATTTATGTATGTATCTTTATCAAAAAGATATGGCAACCAAGAAATTGTGTTTTTTTCTCCAACACTCAAAGTCTGATTCTCAACCCAGAGCAACTCAACATTTGCAGATACCATTGTAGGTATGAGCATAATGGCTATTAGCATAGCTATTACAATTCTTTTCATTTGCAGCCTCCTTTTTAAAGTGCAATATACTTATCTTTGAAGTGTTGCACTTACTTGTTGAACCTATAAAGAACATCTCTGTTCAAGAATTTCAGGCATATCAATTTCATACTCAAATGCTTGAATCAGCTTACACACAATCTCCTTAATTTCATGAAAAGGTTTACAGTTGCTTTTAATAAAAAATAGCTTAAATTCAAATTCTTTATCTTCCGAAAGATTAATATCAATCTCCATATCGATATCGCCATTAGCAAATAAAGAATAAGCCAAAATCTTAAAATCTGCATTTCTAAAAACTATATATCCTGGGGTATAAACTGACCTTAATGGAGTCACGATTTCTGCAATAATAGATTCAGTCAATCTATTAAATTCCACCAGAAATTTTTTGAAATCTGGGAATGATATCTTTTTTTTATTCAAATATATCTCCTTTTGTAAAAGTGCCTTGTTGTATTACAACACTTTCCTATCTATACTATATCATTTTCATATGATAAAGTCAAGGAAAATAAAACCCCTTTTATTTAAAAAGGGCTGATATTCATTTAAGAATTTTATCTATTTCTTCCTTAACTTCAGGATGCTCTGTATGTATTGCGATATATCCAAAAGGACCATTAGGAATATGTTTATTTAATATTTCTAGAGCCACATCTTTATTTGCACAAAATGCTGCAATATCTACAAAACAAGGACAACTAAGATATCTTTTTGATTTCTTAAAAAGATCCCATGCCTCAGAAGCTATATCTAAATCATTACACATCCAAAGGATACCTTCTAGATATTTCTGATGCTTCTTCTTTTTTGGATTATACTTCTTTTTCCATAACTCCCATTTCTCTGGAATAAAAACCATATCATCTGAATAACGAAGATTTGCTGTAAGCGTATCAATATTCAGATTATGTGTATTTTTATAACAAGTCCAAGCTTTCTCTCTTAATTTTGGAGTATGCTTTAAGATATAATGAAAATCTGAAATGTCAGCACCATTTTCTAACATAAAGCGATTAACCATATCAATAATCCCATTCAATCCAGGACCTTCGCAATTAATATGGTCTATTATCATTCCTCTCGCATTCCTTAGTGCATCTTTATATCTTTCTCTTTTCTTCTCAAAGAAATTCCATGATAATA
>CBDUWM010000052.1:0-4271 GCA_965370925.1 uncultured bacterium | reverse complement strand
CATTTATCTCAATTTAAATCAGCTCTTGTTGCTTTTTCTGTAACAGGAACTCATTGTAAGTTTACAAATGGTATTAGGTCTGTGTCTACTGGAGTTCAACTATTAAGTTGTGATATTTTTAAATCTCAAGCCATAATATTTTAGTTAAGAATAAGTTGTAGTAGGAACTACTCTATTAGAGTATAATGTATTTGTACTTCTTTCCAAAAGAATTGCTCAACTTCAATCTTCTAACAGAAGTCTTCCTAAAGACTCCTGTAAAAGATAATCAAGTTTTGATCTTGTGGTATAAGTTGTGGTAGGTTTTGTTCTAGGCATAATATTTAATTATTCAATTAAATTATCTCATATTTGAGAAACTCAAACAACTGCTCATTTTGTAACTAAATCATTAAGAAATGGATTCTTATCTCAATATAGCATTTTCATTAATTTAGCTAATTCAGTATTCGGATCTCTTAGTTTTTCTAAGATTTTAATAGTTAAACCTGTTTTTGTCGCAGCTGTTATTTCTCATCTTGCTGCTTGTTGTAATGCTGAAAATAGTCAAAATTGTGATACTATATCCAATCCACTATCCCTCATTTCTTGAGCAACTTTAGCATAAAGAGGTTCTTTTATATTAGAAATAGCTGCATATTCTCTTTTAAGTTATTTAACTCATGCTCCTCATACAGATTCTAATAAATCATCTAATTGATTTCATAATCTTGTATTTATTTCACTTAAGAAAGCTTTATTTAATCATTTAGGACTTCAATCTCTTAATTCCGTTGCAACTATTCTTTTTAAGTCTTCAATTTCTTGAAAAGTTAATTTTTGTGTTTCTCTACCTTTCCAATATTTAATTAATCCTTCAAATGCTTCTTCTGTTTCTTTTGTTTGCCCTATTCATCATCAAGCTCTTTTTCATGCTATCTTTGGATCAATCTTATTTAAAATATCATCTGTAATTCAAGTTAATTGAACTTTTCATCATTCTGATGCTTTAGTTAATATAGGATTTATATGTTTAGTATAAATTTCTTGTTGTCTTTTACTTAAAGTATCAAATAACTCTAATCTAGTCTTAGGTTGAACTCACATCTTTTTAAGTGAATCTACAACTATCTCAGAATCTTTTTGAACTGTAGTTGTTCATAATTTTTTGATTTGAGTTGGTTTCAATCAAGTAATTTTTCTTAACAATGCAGCAGGGTCTCATAATTTTATTGCTTGTCCTATTATATTAAAAAATCATCATGCTACTGCTCAAAAGGTTAATGTTTCTTCTTCTAATTCTCATTCAGACACTATTTCAAATTTACCTGCTTCTTTTGCTCAAGTAAGTGCTGATTTAAAGACCTTATAAACATTTGGTGATTTTTCTCAAAATTTCTCTATAGCTGTTCAGATTGTTTTAATTTTATCTGTTAATGCAGGAAATTTAGCTACTAATTTAGTTTGTCCTCATGGAAGGAATAAACTACCAAATTCAGCTCCTAATTCTCATGCTGTAGTTGTAAAATCATCAGGATCAACTCATAATATTTCTTGAAGTGTGGCTTTAGATTCTAATCAATCCTTTTTAAATTGTTCTTCTAAAGAAGGTTTATCAAATCAGGCTTTCTCTACAAGAAAATCTACTGGTTTTCATAATAAAAATCCTGCTACATCTCAAACTATTTCAGGTGCTTTTGCTATACCTGCTCAAACTAGTCTTCAAGGAGCTTCTACTATTTCTTTAAAAACTCATGGTTCTTCCTCTATTATTTCCTCTTCTATTTCAGGAATTATTCATAACTCTTCATCAATATCTATTCATTCAATAGAATATCATTTAGATTTATATGAATTTAATAGTCAATCCATTATTTCATCATCAGATAAACCAGTGAATTTTCAAGAATTTTTAGCATTATCAAAAGACTTTTGAAATTGCTCTTGAGTTTTTATGTTGGCTTGAGATGTAGCTATATCAGATTCTATTTGAGAATCTATTTCAGCAGTATTAACTCCTAAACTTTGTAGCTGTTCAGGAGTAGCTGGTGAAAATTTAATATCTTCCTCTTTTTGAAATCAAGGATAGATACCAAATTGTCATTCAGCGAATGCTTGTTGAAATGTTCTTTCAGGCATAATTTAATTGTTATAATGTAAATTCATCAAAATTAGAACTAGGGGTACTATTTTTAATAGTACTATTCCTAAAGGTAGATTTAGCTGGCTTTTCATAAATTCAACCTCATTTTAATTCAGGATATATTAATTCAAATGTAGCTCTATCATTATCTAATAATGAAATAGCTGGTTCAGTTAATGTTTCAAATCTTGTTAATCTAAATTCTGCTAATTTATTTAATGCTAATTCAGGAGTGTCTCATAAACTAGGTAATAATGCAGATAATCTTTGAAATTCTTCATCAGTAACTGCAGCTCAAGATATCTCTTTTACAAAAGCTGATGCTTCTAATCATAGTCTAGTTTTAGCTTCATCAAAATCTTTAGATGTCGATAATCAAGCCATATCTGTTAATTCTTTTTGTATTCATTTCCATTTATCAGAACTCATTTTAGTTAATAAGTTAGCAGTTCTATCTAATTGGATCATATTCTTTTTAACATTTTTTATATCAACATCTTCTGATAGTATTGCTTTTTGTGCTAAATTTCTTACTTGACTAACAAAAGCTTCTTTATCTCAACTAATAGCAAATTCTAATTCTGCTTTTTGAATATTAGCTCATTCTTCATTTGATAATTTAGCTCATCCTTTAGATAAAACTGTAAATAATCAACTTAATCATGGATTAGCTTCTTTCATTTTATCTAATTCTAAACTTATAGCATCTGCTGCTGCTTTAATTCTTTCAGGAACAGCTGCTTCTTTTTTAAAATCTATAGCTCATCTCTCTTTTGCCGCTAGATAATTAATAGTATTTGTTTTATCTATTGGTCTTAATGTATCATAATTAGATAATCATGTAGGAGTAATCTCTCAAGTAAAACTTGTTTCTCAACCAGTTTCTGCTTTTATAATTCATGGTATTAATTGATCTAATGACATATCTCTTAATTTAGTATTTCAAGTATATCAGGTTTTTTTACTAATAATGTTAACCCATTCTCCTCATGTTTTTTCTTGGTATACTCATGATAAATCATTTAATGTTGAATCAGGAGTTAATCAAGTTATAGTTCTACCTTCTAATTTAGCTCATACATCGTTCATTAATGCTTGTATACCTGTTTGTATGTCAGGGAATATAAGATGTCATTGTGAGTCTTGTCAGATAGCTAAATCCTTATTAATAGGACTCATTTTAATGTTTCATGGATTATTATTTTTAACTGCAGCTCAAGACATTCAAGTTGGAGTAGTAAAATCTGTAGATTGAATTGCTCCAGTTGGAATAATTCACGGAGTAGGAATTTGTCAATCACTTTTTATAAATTCAACTTCTCATGTATTAGGATTCATTTTTGCTATAACTCAGCTCTCAGGAGTTGTAAATTGAAATGCTTTTTTATTAATTATTGCTTTTTCTTTAGCTAAAGCTATATCATAAGCAAGTTTTTTAGCTAAAGTATCATCTCATGCTTTAATAGCATCTTTTTTAGCTTGAGTATCTCTTTCTATTTGTTCAGCTAGTAATTTGTCAGTTCTTTTAATAGTTTCCTCATTAATTAAATCTGTTCTTTTAACTCAATATAATGTATCAACAAGTTTATTTTTTTGATCTAACATTTTAGTATTAAAATCAAATTCAGCTTTATCTTGAGTGTCTGCATATTGATAATTAGCCATTTCATTAGAATAATCTCTTTGTAAAGCAAATAATTCATCATCAAATCATTCTGTAGCTGTTCTTGCTAAATTTAATTGTGCAGACAATGGCATATTAGGATTATCTTTTTGTATATCTCTTAAGACTTGTCTTTTAGCAATATTAATTTCATCAATTTTATTAGCTGTATCTTGAGCTTTTAATCTTAATTCATTTGTAGCTTCATTTCATTTTTTATAATTAGTATACATAGTCTCTATGTTTTCAAACATATCAACTTTTGTTTCTAAATAATTTTCATCTAATTTTTCTATGTCTGATTGAGTTTTTTCAGTTTGAGTTTCTTTATCAATATCTATATCTTCTCAAAAAGATTTATATAATTCCTCATTATTAGAATTTATAGCATCTGATTTGATAATCTTTTCATATTCAAATTTATCATCTATAATTGTAGCTGTAGGTTGTCAGCCATTCATTTTAACTAGTCTATCCCAAGTATCT
>CBDUWM010000051.1:0-4330 GCA_965370925.1 uncultured bacterium | reverse complement strand
AATAAATATTAATATAGCTATTGGAATAATTAATATAAGACCCAAGCCAAAATTATTAACAAATATGTCTCCCATTCTTCCTTCTACATATTTCTTTGATTTCTTTAATGCATCCATTCCCCATATTCCTTGATCTATAGCTATATGAACAGAAAATATATACCATATGGAAAATATTATTCCAGGAACAATAAAAAATAATAATCCTAACATTATTATGATTCCAGCTAATGCTGATGTAAACATAATCTTATAAATATTTTTAATTGCTAGCTTAAATGAATCTCCTATCCCTATATTTTGGTCGCCCTTCACTATCAAATACATTATTGCATAGCTAATAATAAATGAAATGATAGAAATCGGAATACTTAAAATTGTTATTATTCCCAACATCCCAAGAAAAGTTTCTTCTGTAGTACTAGCTACAAATCCACCAACTCCAGCTAAAATTAGAGCCACTTTCATTACTCCTATAATCACACCGAAAATAAAAATCTTACCAAATTGCTTTCCATAAATAGAAAAGGCTTTTTTAAATAATTGCCCAAAGCTAGGCATTCTTGCTTGTTCCATAATTTTTTTATTTTTTATTTTACAAAACTTTATTTTTTATTATATATTTCCAATTCCACTTCCAGTTAATGCTTCTGTAATAAGATACATAAAAAAAGAAACTGTCCCTATAATAGCAATGATCACTATAGCAGGATATAATATAATTCCAAAAGTTCCTCCAATTTTATTTTTACTCTTTAAAAGAATACGTGCAACTATTATTAAATCTAATACTAGTAATATTACTAATAAATAGAATGCTAGAGATACCAATAATGCCAAAGGTGGAAATACAATCACCATAAAAAAAGAAATAAATGGAAATGGTATAATAGCAATGACAAGCGTCCACGATAAATCCTTTGCCTTTTTTACTTCATCATTTATTACTATATCCTTTGTAATTGTCGCTGCTAGGAATATAAACATCAATAGAAATCCTATAAATACCATAAACCCACTCCGAGGAATATATAGCACATCAGAGTGAATTACGAAACTATAAATTCCATTCAAAACTGCAAATGTTATAATCGTTAATATAATTCTTTTCAAAATAAAAAGCTTATTTTGTTTTATTTCCATAATTTTTTATTTATTTTACCAAGGACTTTTTATTTTATCAAGATTTAAAATTATATATATAAACAAATGTATAAATATAATAGCAAAAGACGCAGAAAAGAAAATCCATAATATTATTTTCTGTTTACTCTCATATTTTTTACTAAATGTTATATACAAAACAAAAAACAAATTAATAAGATATAAGGATAAAAATGCAATAGGAATAAAATAAACAATCATTGGAGAAGATAAGAAATGGACTAAAACAAACGGTAAACTTATTAAAAAATATATCAAATACCTTTTTATGCTAAAATTCTTAATTATATATATTAATCCACATATCAACAACAATACTCCTGAAAATTTATAAGGAGCAAAAAGCGTCAATAATATACACAATATTGATATTTCTTTTACCACACTATATCGTAAATCATCTTTTGTTATTTCCATAACTTCTTTATACTGTTTATTATTTTATCTACAAAACTAATATCTTCTTCTTTCTCCTTTTCTTCTTTCTCCTGTTCTTCTAGCTCTTTTATTACTATAACACCTTCTCCCTCTTTCTTATACATCCCTTTCTCTCTTAATAACTTCTCCTGATAATCTTTGTCATAGATTATAGCATTCTCTTCTTGCAGTTCTGCGTTCCTCTTCCCTGTGATATTTACCACTTCCTGCAAATCAGCATATTGATATGCTAATTGATTCTTTCTTTTTAATAATGTTATGTTAGTGAAAGCCATATACAAAATAAAAGAAAACAAAAAGAATATCACTATATTCTTAGTGTAATTTCTCTTCTTCTTTTTATATGACCTTTTAACTTTCATTATTTTTATTATATAATAAAAATATATGAATAAAAAGACTCAAAAACAGATCTGGAGAGTATTATTGATAATAATGGGATTAATTCTAATATTTGGAATGCTTGCTATTTAATCCTGTTTAAATAATTCAAAGAATACCTTAGAAGGAACTTTCATCTTTCCTTTTTTTGCAAGTTCCTTTTTCCCCTTCTTCTGCTTATCAAGCAGTTTTCTTTTTCTACTTACATCTCCACCATATAAATAACCTGTGACATCTTTTCTTTTAGCAGATATTGTTTCTCTTGCAATAACTCTTCCTCTGTATCTCCCTTGAATAGCCAAAGAAAATTGCTGTTGAGGTAATACATCTTTTAGTTTCTTTACAATCTTTCTTGCTTCAAACTCAATCTTACTTTCTGGAAATATTCTTCCCAAACTCTCCTCTACTTCATGATTTAATAATATCTCAAGTTTAGCAAGATTTGCTTTCCTATATCCTAATATTTTGTAATTCATTGAAGCATAACCTTGTGTTATGCTTTTCAGTTTATCAAAAAATCCTACCATTATCTCTCTCAAAGGAAGTTCATATTCTAATACTGTTTTTGCCAGTCCAATATATTTAGTATTTAAATATTCATTATCTAAATTATTCATCATAGACATTACAGCCCCTACATATTCATTAGGAGTAACAACTTCTAGATAAGCATATTGTTCAAAACATTCTTTTATCTTTGATTCATCAGGCCAATCAATCGGAGATGATATATTTATCTCATTGTCTTTCTTATCAATAATTCTGTATTCAATAGAAGGATAAGAAACAATAATGTCTATTCCAAAATCTCTCTTAATTCTCTCTGTTGTGATCTCAATATGCAACATGCCTAGAAATCCACATTTGAATCCTCTGCCCAAAACTGGCTTAGATTCTTCTTCGTATACTAAAGACGCATCATTTAATTTCAATTTTGATAGAGCATCTTTTAACATCATATAATCATCTGCGCTATGTGGATACAGAGAAGCAAACACAACAGACCTCACTTCTTCATATCCATCTAAGAATTCTATATCCTTATCTTTGTCTTTTGCTTGTATTATTGTGTCTCCTATTTTAACTGAATCTGGATTCTTAATTCCTGTTGCAATGTATCCTATCTCTCCTGCTAATAGTTCTTCTCTTGGGACAAACTCTGGTTTAAATTTCCCAACTTCCTTTGCATCTCCATTTACTTTTTTAGCTTTTAGAAACAGAGAGTCATTTTTAGTTACCTTACCATCCATTACTCTGACATAAGCAATAACTCCTTTATATGAATCATACAGAGAATCAAAAATCAAAGCTCTGAAGTCATTATCTATTCTATTCTCTGGTGCTGGGATAACTTTTATTACTCTCTCTAATACCTCTTCTACATTCTTTCCTGTTTTAGCAGAAATCTGTATTACATCTTCTTCATCACATGAAAGTAATTCTGCAACTTCTAATATAGTCTCTTCTGGTTTAGCATTTAAAGCATCAATCTTATTCACCACAGGAATAATCTTAAGATTCTGATTCTGTGCAAACTCTAAATTAGATATTGTCTGGGCTTGAACTCCCTCTGTTGCATCTACTAAAAGAATTGCACCTTCTACGGCTGCAAGAGATCTTGATACCTCGTAGGCAAAATCAACATGACCTGGAGTATCTATTAGGTTTAGGAGGTATCCTTTGTATTTCATTGAAACAGGATGCATTCTAATAGTAATACCTCTCTCCTTTTCAAGTCCCATTGCATCTAAATACTGATTATCAATATCTCCTTTTTTAACAGTTTCCGTTAACTCCAAAAGCCTATCAGCTAGAGTTGATTTTCCATGATCAATATGTGCAATGATTACAAAGTTTCTTATTTCCATTTTCTTTTAATAAATTCAATTATCTTGTTTAATTCCTTGATTTTTAAAAGATAACTTATTGTAAAGTAAATTACAAGACTGATAGTACTGATGATTGATAATTTAATAAAAATCATAAAGAACCCTGTAAATGAATAATGCCTATTTAAATATTTAAGTATGTAGTTAGAAACAAATAATAGAAGAAATGAATTAGCGATTAGTTTTAAAAAGAAACTAGTATTCTCTTTGTTTATTAATTTCTCTGCCTTTTTATTTAAAAACACCATCATTAAATGTTAGTTTCAGTGGATATTTTTTTGTAGAAAAAGCATATCCAAAAAACCATGATCTGTTGTATTCGCTATTAACAAATGTGGTACCAAAGAAATTATCATATTTAATAGCAATGACATTATTGCTTTCATTTAAGTCATCTCTACTATGAAGATGGTTTGTATAAATAGATGTTCCAATTGAAACGTTTGCTGCATTAACTG
>CBDUWM010000050.1:0-4428 GCA_965370925.1 uncultured bacterium | reverse complement strand
AAACTCTTTTGGATTTTGTTTTATAAAACTATAAATATTAGTATCTTCATATTTCTTATAAGATCCTAATTCCAAATCCTTATATAAATCTCTTACTGGCTGATAACTTAATGCTATAGTCCATCCTCCATTTTTTGCATCAATAGCATGTTTTGAATTTATTTCTGTCTTTAATAAATGAAGCGCAACTTTCTCTGCAATATTATCATCTATATGTTTCAAAACTGAAAATGGCCATTCTGGATATAATCTTGTACTAACTTCCAAAGGAAAATCTAACTGATCCTTTAAATTATTAATAATCTTAAAATCATTGATATCTATCTTCTCTTCTTTCTGCATTCTTTCTAAAATATCAGTTCTGATAAATCCTGAGTCTATTTTTTCATCTTGTAAATAATAAATTACATCATCCTGATTATTTAGAAACACTATATCAGATAAATCATCTCTCTTAATATCATTTTTCTTTAATTCTCTTAATTGCATCAACCATCCCCCCAAAGAATTTTCTCCAACTGCTCCAATCTTTTTATTTTTTAAATCTTCAATTGTATTTATATCACTATTTTTATTAGCAACGATAACTCCTCCAAATTCTTTAAATAAATAATCGTCAACGGAGTTTTTCATTGTGACAATAGATCTAATATTATAGCTAGTTTCTAATTCAATATATATTGCAGAATTACATAAAATAAAATCAATTTCTTTTTTTTCTACTTTACTATAAATATCATCAAAACCTACTGGTATAATTTCAAACCTATAGCCATCTATATTCTCACTTAAATACACAGCTGTTGAACCCCATTCTTCTATAGCCTTCTCATAACCTCTTTTAGCCAATACTCCTATTCTAAGAGTCTCTTCATTAACTACATCTGTAGTTGTAGCAGATACTGGCAAACAAATCAAAAGAAATAAAATTATATATATTATTCTTTTCATTTCTTCTTTTTGATTTGCTTTTTTAATTCAACCATTTTTAATTCTCTTTTTACCATAAATCTATTCATCTTTTCTACTTTCTCTGTTTTTACATCAAACTCTTTTTTTAATTTTACATGCACATTTTCAATTCTATCCATCATTAAATTAAAAGTAGATCCTAATTTTTTAAACTCATCGCTTCCGCCTATATTTATCCTCTGATCATATTTACCCTTCTTAACAATATCTGCCCACCTAGATAATTCATCTAATGGTTTGAGTGATCTTCCTAAGATGATAGAAACAAATAACAAAATTAAAACTATAAATAATGAGAAAAACAAAAGAAATATCGCAATTAAATTAGAAGAATAGTGCATTATTTGATCGTAATATGCATAAGCAACTATAAAAAAATCTGTACCATCTATTCTATGTAATTCAATATATTTCCTCCTTCCACTTATTTTGTTTACACATTCTGTTCTTTTTTCTGATTCAATACCTTCTCTTATTGCATCCTGCAACATATCACATCCTATATCACCGATCTCCTCTGATGGTAAAATTTTTGATTTAACAATATCTCTTCTCTCCTCTGGAACTGTAGCGCCTAATGTTTTATAAATATCATCTTGATTCTCGCTATGAAATATTATTCCTTTTTCATTTATCAATAAAAAACCGATTCTCTTTACACTAGAAATATGATGAAGGCGTTCATTATTATACAATACATTATGTACAATAGTTGGATCTAATTTTCCAACTAAAACCGCCTTTGTCTCTTCATTAATTTTAATCGGAACTGCAAAATAATAACCAAGTTTTCCACTCGTAGCCCCAACTGCTCCATACACAGATCGATTTCCTTCTCTTGCTTTAACAAAATAAGGTCTAAATGAATAATTTTTACCTACAAAAGTCTCATCAGTAGAAATAAATACATTCCCATCCAAATCCATAATATATATAGCAGAATACATATCAGAAATATTATGATGTATTAAAGCTTTTAATATTTCTTCATCTTGCATTTCTTTTTCATCATCTATCACATATTTTTGTATTTTCTCTAAATCAGATATATGCTCAACAATATCAAAAGAATAATCAAAAACAGTCAAAATATTATTCGCTTTATCATGAGCTAATATTTCGAAATCATCTGCTGTTAATTCCATGAATGCTTTACTCAATTCCTTATATCCAAAATATGAATAAACTGAAAACAACACTAATGAAAAAGAAAATAAGTATATAATTAATTTTGTTCTTAATTGCATATAATATTTATAATAAGCCAGACTAAATAAATAATCTAACCTATATAAACATTATCTTGTTACTGTAATTGTTTCGCTTTCTTCTGCTAGGGTTGCTTTTATTGTAATTCTTCCATTAGAACTCTTTGAAATAGTATAATCTGTACTATTTGTTGAAGTTGATGAGGGGTCATATGGGATTGCAACTAAATATGTCTCATTTGTTGTTAAAACACCCAAGTCAATTAAACTAGTACATGATCCTCCAGATCTACAAATCGCAGTTTCTGATGTTGTAATTGTTGATGGAACTTGTCCGTTATTATCAATTGAATATTGCCATACAGCATTCAAAAGTGTATTAACATCTGAATGTCTCTGTGCATTTCTTGTATCTGCTAATTGTTTAGCAGGATTTAGAGCAACAATTACAATTCCAGCAAGAATAGCAATAGCAGCTACCACTAATAAAATCTCAAGTAATGTAAAACCTTTTTTCATATTTTTAATTATTTATTTTATATAGACCTTTTTATTATATATTAACATATTTTTAATATCATTACCTGTTAATAACATGTTCTTGTTTCGTTTATTAAACTATTTATCTCTGTAGAATCTAATGCTTTATTATAAAATCTAAATTCATCTATATATCCTTTATAATAATCAGGACTTCCAAGATAAAAACTATCTATTCCAGTATTCACTGTTCCTATCGCACTTTGAGTAGCATCTACGCTATTACCATCGTAAATCATTAAATTACTTCCATTATAAACTAATGATATATGATACCAAGTATCTGCATCTCTTATTATTTTTGAACTTCTAATTGAATTTTGCGAACCATTTAAATACACATATCCCTTGACCCTGTAATCTTGTCCTGATTTCTCTAGATTTAACTCATAAGCATTCTCCTTATAAACAATACTTCTGGCATTATCATTAAAACCAGGAACACTAATCCACATAGACATAGTAAACGCAGATAAATTTATTAATGAAGAATTATGAGCGAGAGAAATGTAATCATCACTACCATCAAATAATGCAGTATTGCACAATTTACCGTTCTCGTTACTTACTCCTCCATACAAAACTCCATGGTTTGAATTCCCAGACCAATCAATCGCTTGAGAAAATGGTGAAGAATCGAAATAATAAGAAATTATCAAAGAATTTGGTGTTGTAAAACTAAACACATCATTTGACCATGTACTATTTCCTAAATCATCAATAGCTAAAACTTTCCAATAATATGTTGTTCCTTCGTCTAAAGTAATTGTTAGAATATATCTACTTTGAGTAAGTCCTGTCTCAGACACCAATGCAGAAGAAAAATCAGAATCATTGTCTAAATAAAATGTATATGTAATGTCTTGTCCTTCTGGATCATTTGAATCCTCCCAATCAAAATCTGGACTTGTATCAGTAGTTGCAGATAGATTACTAGGAGATGTTAAACCGAAAGCAGTTGGTACTCCGTCTGCATCTTGAGTAAAAAAATTCCAATCACCACCAATATTTAATGTCTCTCCACCATAAGAATCATAAGCTAAAACATTCCATGTATATGTAGAGGAATTATATAAATCAAAATCAAGAGTATAGTTTGACACATTAAGTCCAGTAACTAATTCTACTTCTGTAGTAAAAGAATTCAATGTAAATGTATAATAGACATCATCTCCGTCTGGATCTATAGAATCCCCCCAATCAAATGAAAGCATAGTAATCCCAGTTTCCGATCCATTAACAGGACTAAGCAAACTAAAACTTCCTGGAACATTATTAGAAGTAGAAGATGCAGTTTGTGTCAGCTCACTCCACTCTAATATATTCAATGGATTAAAACTGTCTGTTGTAATCTGTACATTTCTAGTTACTCCAGATATAGTACTTGTCACAAAGATACTTCTTTCATCACCTGTACCAGAAATCACTTTATACTCGCAAGAATCATCTCCTAAAATTATTGAAGATGTTCCGGTATAAGAATTATTATTCTTTAATTGATATAGGGCATCTTCTGCACAAGCATTTGATAATGCTTTAGAATGTTCTGAATGTTGCACAATAACAACCTGCTGATTCTTATCTATGCTAGCCATAAACAAGCCCATAACAACTGAAATACTAACAGCAGAAATTATCAAAACTGTTATTAACGCTGAATATCCATTTTTAACGTAAACTTGCTGATCCATAAAATTTATTTGAATAA
>CBDUWM010000049.1:0-4437 GCA_965370925.1 uncultured bacterium | reverse complement strand
AAAAGTAGACACTGTTTTTATTTCGTGTCTACTTTATGGGGTACGGTTCAAGAGATACTCTGTTTTTGTATGATTGACATAATAAATCTTTCTATGTATACTGTATAAGTTGATTAATTATTAGTCACAATTTTGTGATTTTTTTTAATAAAAATATGGAAATTAGAAATATAGCAATTATTGCTCACGTAGACCATGGTAAAACAGCTTTAACAGATGCATTGATGCGTCAATGTAATATGACAGAAGCTGGTGTTAGCATGGATAATAATGATTTAGAACAAGAAAGAGGCATTACTATTTATTCAAAAAATACCTCTGTTTTCTATAATGATACAAAGATAAACATACTAGATACTCCTGGGCATGCTGATTTTGGTTCAGAAGTTGAGAGAGTATTAAGATCAATTGATTGTGTTCTATTGGTTGTTGATGCTCAAGAAGGACCCATGCCTCAAACTAAATTTGTTTTAAAGAAATCATTAGAACTAGGATTAAAACCCATAGTTGTTTTAAATAAGATTGATAAACCTTCTGCAAGACCAGAATGGGCTCATGATCAAGTCTTTGAATTATTCATGAATTTAGGTGCAACAGACGAACAATTAGATTTCGCTACTGTTTATACTATTGGAAGAGAAGGAATTGCCAAACTAAAGATGGAAGATGAGAATAAAGATTTAACACCACTTTTAGATGTTATCTTAAGGGAGGTGCCAGTAGCATCATTCTCAGTTTTCAAAGAGAAACCATTATCTGCTCAAGTATTTAATTTAGGTTATGATAATTTTTTGGGTAGAATGGCTGTTATGAGAATATATAATGGAAGTATTAAGGTTGGAGATAATGTATTTGTAAAAAAAATTAATGGAGAAACAAAGACAAATAAGATTACAAAGATTTTCACTTTTAAAGGAATTAATAGAGAGGAAACTAAAGAAGCAAGTGCTGGAGATATTATTATGATTGCTGGTATTCCAGATATTTTTATTGGAGAGACAATTTGTAAGAATGAAGATCAAGAAACTTTACCTGCTATTTTAGTAGATGAACCTACAATATCTTTGAATTTCTTAGTTAATAGTTCTCCTTTTGCAGGAAATGATGGAAAGTTTGTAACAAATAGACAGATAAGAGAAAGATTAGAAAAAGAATTAGAAATTAACGTTGGTTTAAAAATTGATTTTTCTTCTAATGATTATTACAAGGTATATGGAAGGGGAGAATTACATATTGCTATTTTACTTGAGAATATGAGAAGGGAAAATTACGAACTTCAGGTTACTCAACCACAAGTAATTATTAAAGAGATAGATGGAGTGAAATCAGAACCTTTTGAGGAAGTAACAATAGATACACCAGAAGAATTTTCAGGAGTGATTATCCAAAAGCTTTCAAAGAGAAAAGGTACTTTAACTGAAATGAGACCAGAACTAAATCATACAAGAATAATATTTGAAGTTCCTACAAGAGGATTATTAGGATATAGAAATGAATTTGTGATAGATACTAAAGGAGAAGGAATTATTTCTACTCGTATTGTAGGATTCAAACCTTGTGTTACAGGAATAGAGAAGCACGGTTTTGGTTCTATGATATCTATGGCAGCTGGAAAAGCATTAGCATTTTCTTTGGCTAATTTGCAGAAAAGAGGAGAGCTATATATTGGAGCTAATACAGATATTTATGTCGGTATGATAATTGGAAATGTATCAAAGGGAAATGACATGGAAGTTAATCCTGTGAAAGGAAAGCATCTTACAAATATGCGTGCATCTGGATCAGATGATGCGATTAAGATTACACCTGCATCAGAATTAACATTAGAGAGAGGAATGGAATTAGTGAAAGAAGATGAATATTTAGAAATTACTCCACATAATATTAGATTGAGAACAGAGAAAAGACTTTGACAGGTTATAAGAAAAGTAGTATTATATTAATACATTAAAAAAGGAGGTTGGAAATGAAAAAAAAGCTTTGGATAGTACCAGGCTTAATTGTTGCTGTTGTTCTTGGAGGTATGTTATTGTGGAGTGGAATGAATCGCAATCCATATAGCACAGTGAGTGCTTCGCTTCAAGACATTGAGTCAAATGAGATTGTGAATGTGAGGAAACTTCCGGGATCAATATCAAAGAGTGGTAATTTCAAAGGAGAGGCTTATCCTATCAGTGGCAGTAGGGCTATTGATATTGATGGGAATGGACCTAAGACATACACTCTTTATGAAATTGTTTTTTTTGAAGAAGAAACAAGAGGCCAGGCTTTTCAAAAAGCCCAAAAAGAATTTCATGAAGGAAAAGTAAGTTCTCCATTTTACAATCAAGAAAAATTATATGTCTTAGATTCTGGAAGAATTGTCCAGCATTATCATGACAGTATGAGATTCAGAAACAGGCCAGTAAATGTTATTTATCAAGTGTATAGAATAAAACTTGAATCAGGAGAAACATTTGATTACAATGTTTTATTTGATATTAGATGGTAACCTCAGAACCCCTTGTATTTACAGGGGTTTTTATTTACCCCTTGACTTTATATTGTTATGGGTATATACTCATAATAGAAAGGTCATATAATAAAAACAAAAAATATTATGCCAAATTTTGATAAAACAGGTCCACAAGGGAAAGGTCCTAAAACAGGTGGACAAATGGGGAAATGCAATGATGCAAAACCTCAGGAAAAACCATTTGATGGAAGAGGAGAAGGAAAGGGAAGAAATCAAGGAAATGGTCAAGGTAAAGGAAGAAATCAAGGAAAGGGTCTTAATAGATCTAACGGATAATGCCTAGACCAAGATTAAGAAGAAGAATTAGATTTAATCCTAATGTTACATATTTTAAGCCTCAAGGAATTCCAATGAGGGAATTAGAAGAAGTAGAAATAACTATAGAAGAGCTTGAAGCTTTAAGATTAAAAAACATACAGGATTTAGATCAAATTCAATGTGCAGAAAAGATGAATACATCTGCTAGCACATTTCAAAGAATTCTTTCTTCTGCATACCAAAAGATGAGCATTGCTTTAATTCAGGGCAAAGCTATAAAGATAAGGCAGTGATGCCTTGTTTTTATAGCTATATCTCATATAATAGAAATATGAAAACCATAAAGGAAATCTTTAAAACTAAAGATTTAAATAAAGAAATAGAAATACAAGGATGGGCAAGAAATGTCCGTGCTTCCAAAGAAGTAGTTTTTTTAGCAATAAATGACGGTTCTTGTTTTTCAAATATTCAAGTTGTTGCAAGTAAAGAATTAAGTAATTTCTCAGACATAGAAAAATTGAACATTATTTCATCTTTAAAGATTAAAGGTGTTTTAGTAGAGTCTCAAGGAAAAGGACAGAATATAGAAATTCAAGCAAAGGAAATAGAGATTATTGGAACTTCAGATTCAGATTATCCATTACAAAAAAAGAGACATACATTTGAGTATTTAAGAGAGATTTCTCATTTAAGACCTAGGTCAAATACATTTTCTGCAGTATTTAGAGTTAGATCATTACTGTCATATGCTATTCATAAATTCTTTCAAGAAAGAGATTTTATTTATGTACAGACTCCAATAATCACTGCTAGTGATTGTGAGGGAGCTGGTGAATTATTTAAATTAGAAGACAAGGAGTTTTTTGGAAAGGAAGTTGGACTTACAGTATCAGGCCAATTACAAGCGGAGACATTTGCAATGGCATTTTCTAAGGTATATACTTTTGGTCCTACATTCAGAGCAGAGAATTCAAATACAAAAAGACATGCAGCGGAATTCCAAATGATTGAGCCAGAGATTGCTTTTGCAGATCTTAAAGATAATATGGATTTAGCAGAAAATATGATTAAATATTTGATTAAATATATTTTAGATAATGCAAAAGAAGAGATGGAATTTTTCAATACATATATAGATAAGGAATTAAAAGAAAGGTTAGAGGGGGTTATAAGCTCAGAATTTAAAAGAATTACATATACAGAAAGTATAGAAATACTTAATAACTCAAAACAGAAGTTTGAGTATAAGGTGGAATGGGGAAAGGAACTTCAAACAGAACATGAAAGATATTTAGCAGAAGTTCATTTTAAATGTCCTGTATTTGTTTATGACTATCCAAAAGACACAAAGGCTTTCTATATGAAGCAGAATGATGATAAAAAAACAGTTGCTGCTTTAGATTTATTAGTTCCTAAAATAGGAGAGATTATAGGAGGATCTCAAAGAGAAGATGATTATGATAAATTATTGAAGAGAATGAAAGAGATGAATGTAGATGAAAAGGAACTACAATGGTATTTAGATTTAAGAAAGTATGGGGGAACTCCTCATGCTGGGTTTGGTTTGGGATTCGAGAGATTACTTATGTATATAACAGGAATGGAAAATGTGAGAGACGTTATACCATTTCCTAGAACTCCGGGTAATATTATGATATAATAAA
>CBDUWM010000048.1:0-4488 GCA_965370925.1 uncultured bacterium | reverse complement strand
GCATTTTCTGAATTCTATGGAATATCTTTAGGAATAATTGGAGTATTGATAGTAGGAACAGGAAATTCTTTGCCAGAGTTATTCTTTGTATATCAGGCAGCAAAGAACGAAGAGGAGTGGATGATATTAGGAGATTTGATGGGTTGTGTGGTTGTTACATCAACATTAGTTCTGGGAATAGTTGCAATGATAGAGCCAATAGTAATTAATACATTTTCGGCATTTTTTGTAGCAAGATTTTTTTTAGTATTGGCAGCGTTAGTTTTTTACATAGCACTTAAAACAGATAAAAAGGTTTCGAAAAAGGAAGGTATGGTATTGTTGTTTATATACCTTATCTTTGTAATATTAGAAATATTAATGTCATAAAAAAATATATGGATGAATATAGAGAAAATTTAGAAAAAAAACAAGAAGAAAAAAAAGAAGAAGTAAAACAAGTAGAAGTTGGTGGTAGTTTTTACGAAGGTAGAAGACAGGATTTGAAAGAAAACTATGAAGTTTTGAAAGAGCTTTTTGATGAGAGTGGAGAGATGAAAGAATTAGAATTAAATTCAGAGGAAAGAGATGAGAGAGATAAATTAATGTTAGAATCTGATAAAGCAGATTTTAATGAAGATGAGCTTAAGATTGATAGTGAGATTCTAGAAAGAGTTAATTTAAAAGAAGAAAAGATTGAAGAGTTATTGGGTATTGCAGAAAAAAAAGGAGTTCTGCATTCAATTAAAGTAGCTAAGAATACAAGGGATGAATTATTAATTGATACTTGGCATGATATATTAGTAAAAGGAAGATTATTCGAGAAATTTAAAAAATAATTATGGATGGTGATTTAACAGGTTTTATAGTTTCTATAATATTGATTGGGTCAATCAGTCTTTTGGTTTGGTATTTTAAAAGAAAAAAAGAAATTGATTTGTTTAATACTTTAAGCACTACTTTATTTTCTATTAAAATGCCTAGGTATGATAAGAAGGATGGAGAGAAAGACATTAAGCAAATGATTGCTACTATGGAGCAGGTTTTTTCTAATTTTCTATACTTAAGAGAAAAAGATACAATTAAAAGTATTTTTGCAGATCCACCTAGTATAACATTTGAGATAGCATCAGAGGTTGGAGGTTCGGATATTAGTTTTTATGTCTGTGTTCCTAATCATTTGCAAGAGGCAATTGAGAAATATATTCAAGGTGTATATCCTGGAGCAGTGATAGAAAAGGTTGCTAATGATTATACGATATTTGAACCAAACTCTTGTGTTTCTGCTTCTTATTTAATGTTAGATAGAAGTGATTTAATGCCACTAAATACATATGGTGAGTTAGCTGTTGATCCAATGGCATCTATTACAAATGCATTGAGTAAAATTGAACCAGAAGAAGGAAGTGCTATACAGATAGTTATTAGACCTTCTTTTTCGAATTTAAAGGATGTGGGAGATAAAGTAATATCTGGGATGTCTAATCCAGTAAATCCTAACAAGTATAATTTTAATAAAAAAGGAGTCTCGGGAATTCTTAGCACAGCGCAGAGGCAGATTAAAGAGAAAAGAGAAGAGTTAGCAGATACTCCTTTTATAAATAATGAGGTACAAGCTGCTATAATTGACACAGCTTCAATAGAGGCAGTGAGAAAAAAAATATCTAAACCTAGCTTATTAGTTAATATTAGACTTGTTGCAGTTGGGAAAACTAAAGAAAGATCAGAACAGATCTTACATAACTTAGAGAGTTCATTTTCTCAATTCCATTCTACACATAATAAGTTTAGAATTTTAGAACAGAAATCAAAATGGGATTTAAAGAAAATGGCATATAATTTTTCATTTAGAGTATTTGATAAATATAAATCTATTAATTTAAATTTAGAAGAGCTATCAAGTGTTTTTCATTTTCCATTATCACATATCCAAAGTCCTAATTTGAATTGGTCAAAAACTAGAGAAGTTGCTCCACCAAATGATTTACCTAATTCAGGGCCTATAATAGTAGGCAATTCAGAATATAGAGGAGATAGTCAGAGTGTATTCTTTGCAAATGATGCAGATAGAAGACGTCATATGTATATTGTAGGACAGACTGGAACTGGTAAATCGTCTTTATTACATGAAATGATATGTCAGGATATCGCTAATGGAAAAGGTGTTGGTGTTATAGACCCTCATGGAGATTTAATAGAAGGGATATTAGCTAATATTCCAAAATCAAGAATAGATGATGTAGTGATATTTGAGCCATTTGATACTGAGAGTCCAATGGGACTTAATATGCTTGAGTGGAAAACAACAGATCAAAAAGACTTCGCAGTGTCTGAGATGATAATGATATTTTCTAAACTATTTCCACCAGAAGTAGTTGGTCCTATGTTTGAACACTATATGAGGAATGCCATGCTTGCTTTAATGGCAGATAAGTCTAACCCTGGGACATTAGTAGAGATTTCTAGAATGTTTACAGATGAGAAATTTATGGAAGAAAAATTAAAGAATGTTACAGATCCTATGGTAAGATCATTTTGGCTAAGAGAGTGGAAACAAACAACAGGACAGAGTAAGTCTGATATGCTTGGATATGTAGTGTCTAAAGTCGGAAGATTTGTTGAAAATGCAACAATGAGAAATATTATTGGACAAGGAAAATCAGGATTTGATCTGGGAGAAATAATGGATTCAAAGAAAATATTTCTTGCTAATTTATCTAAGGGAAGAACAGGAGAAATGAATTCTTCTTTACTTGGTTTAATTTTAATATCAAAGATTCAGATAGCTGCAATGCAAAGAGCAAAGATTAATGAAGAAGACAGAAAGGATTTCTATTTATATATAGATGAGTTCCATAATTTTACAACAGATAGTATTTCAACAATATTATCTGAGGCAAGAAAGTATAAGTTGAATTTAGTATTAGCACATCAATACATTCCTCAATTATCAGAGGGGATTAAAGATGCAGTGCTTGGCAATGTCGGAACTGTTGCGAGTTTCAGAATAGGATCAGAAGATGCAGATATTTTAGAGAATCAATTTGCTCCAGATTTTGATGCATTTGATTTATCAAACTTACATAATTTTAGGTTTGTGTTAAAAATGATGATAAATGGAGAAACATCAAGTCCATTTAAGGTTTCTACCATAAGGCCAAGGAAGGGAAATAAGTTAATAGTAAATCCTATTAAAAACATTTCAAAGTTAAAGTATGCTAAGAAAAAAAGAGAGGTTGAAATGGAATTAAATAAAAGATGGAGTTTATGAGTGAAAAAGAAAAACCATTTAATTCAGAAGAAGAAAACATAGAAGATGTTGAGACTTCTGATATAGAAGAGAATGAATCAGAAGAAAAAGAAGCAGATATAGGAAATTTTATTACAGAAGAAGAGACGACTGAAAAAAAAGAAACTAGAACAGTATCAGAATACGAACCCTTATCAGATGAGAAGGTGCAGGAGTATTATCAGAATAATAAGGAGGTTAAAATAGGGGGTGAGATTTGGAAAATAAAAGAAATTTTAGAAGATGATAATAAAGTAATTCTTACTAGAAGTCCTAATATAAAGGAGATTGGAGATATTACAGATAAGTTAATAGAAGACAAAGAGAATGGAATAGCCAGTAGTGCGGGAGCTAATTTAATCTCAAAGACATCTTCTATTGGTATTGATGTATTATCTAAAAGTGGAGAAGGTGTTGTATATAACGCACCTAAGTCTCTAGAGAATCCATATAGTCAGAATGATATAGAAGCAATTAAGGCATTAAGGGAGAAGATAGCAGAGAAAGATCCAGATGAAAAATATCTGGGGAAGATTACAGATGTTTTGGATTATAAAGAGGAGAAAATAAATGAAGATGGAGAGTTATATGAAAATATAAAAGAGGGAAATGTAGAAAGTCCTGATGTAGAGGATAATGAATCACAAGAGAAAGAAGAATCAGAGGATTGGTTTGAAGATAAAGAAGAACAAACTTCAAAATTAGAAAAAGTTAATCCTTTAACTGAAGAAAATATCTCAGACTTTGATGAGATTAAATTAGCAGGGCATCTCTGGGATGTAGGTAGTATTTCAAAGGAAGAAGTTACTCTTAAAAGAGAACCTAGCATTAATGAAATAGATAGGATTATAAGCGAAGGAGGGAGTATCGATGATTTGTATAAAAAAGAACTTTCATTAAATTTAGAACAATTACTTGAGCATGGACAGGGAGTAAATGAAAGAGATTTAGATGAGTCAGATAATTTCTTTGTTCAGAAAGATATTAAGGACATCATTAAATTACAGGAGAGTTTAGAAATATCAGGATTATACCTAGAAGATAAAAGTAAGATAAGAGATGAGCTTGAAAGAAGATTAAATGTATTAAAAGAGAGCGGAGTTGATTATGAAGAATATGATGAAGTGAGTAGACATGCAGATGAAAACTATGAGCTTATAAAAGAGATAATGGGGAAAGACGAAGAGTTAGAGACAGAAGAGATAATAAATAAAATAAAC
>CBDUWM010000047.1:0-4754 GCA_965370925.1 uncultured bacterium | reverse complement strand
CAAAGGAAGTATTAGAAATTACAGTAAAAGATGAAAAAATTCTAGCAGCAAGAGGAGGTATTGGAGGAAGAGGAAACTGGTATTTCAGATCATCAACTAACCAAAAACCCATGGAACGTACTCTTGGAAAACCAGGAGAAGAATTTGATTATAAATTAGTCTTAAAGATGATAGCAGACATCGGACTAGTCGGAATGCCTAGTGTTGGAAAATCTAGTCTAATTAATGAACTTACTAATGCTAAATCAAAAACTGCAGAATATCATTTCACTACCCTTCAACCAAAACTTGGAGTATATGAATTCAGATTAGTAATTGCAGATATCCCAGGACTAATTAAAGATGCATCACATGGCAAGGGTCTTGGAATAGAATTCTTAAAACATATTGAAAGAACTAAAGTAATATTTCATTTAATATCAGCTGAAAGTTCTTCCCCTCTTACAGATTATAAAACCATTAGAACTGAAATGAAGAAATACGACAAAGTTCTATTAGAAAAAAAAGAGTATGTCTTTATCTCAAAGAGTGATTTATTAAACAAAGAAGAATTAAAAAAACTCTTAAAGAAATTCAAAGACAAAGGAATTAAAGCGCAACCAATATCTATTATAGATGAGAAACAAATAGAGAAATTAAAGAAAATGTTGGATAAAATGAAAAAGGACTAAAAGTCCTTTTTTGTATATATGTTGTCGGACTAGGATTCAACTGGACCAAAACCAGTCGTCCTACCATTAGACGATCCGACATCTAATATCTTATTTTTCATCCTTTAAACATTTTTATTAATAAGAAATTATAATCCTTTTTTATACAAAAAAAACAGAGAATAATAATATACTCTCCGTTTATATCAAACTTATTTTTTCAAACTCTTGGTAATCGCTTCGGCGACATCTTTATCATTCCCAAAAGATTTTAAAACTTCCATCTTTTGAGGAGTAGTAAGTCCTCCTGATTCAATAATTGCTATGGCGAGCATCCGATGATTCCTACAAGCTTTTAAAACTTCCATCTTTTGAGAAATGGTAAGTTCAGTCCAGTCAATTGTTTCAACAATTACTTTGGCGACCATCCGATGATTCCTACAAGCTTTTAAAACTTCCATCTTTTCAGAAATGGTAAGATCTCCTATTTTAATGATTACTATGGCGACATCTTTATCATTCCCAAAAGATTTTAAAACTTCCATCTTTTGAGGAGCATCGAGTTTAGTCCAATTAATTGTTTCAACAATTGCTTTGGCGACTTTCCAATGATTCCCGGAAGCTTTAAAAGCTTCCATCTTTTCAGAAGTGGTAAGATCTCCTGTTTTAATGATTGCTATATATGCATCAATTACATATTCATCCATTATGTCTACCTCCTTAGTAGAATTTATTAAAGATAACTATATATATCATAATATATATATTCTGACAACTTTAATAAATCACTAATAATGTTTAAGATTAAACTATGAAAAAGGACTAAAAGTCCTTTTTTGTATATATGTTGTCGGACTAGGATTCGAACCTAGATTAACTGGACCAAAACCAGTCGTCCTACCATTAGACGATCCGACATCTAATCTTTATTTTATAACTTATTTTTCATCCTTTTGCAAATCTATTAAACTCACAATGGCAAGTTCTATTGGCAATTGTGGTATAGGTGAAAACTTAATAGAAGACTTAGATGCTAAAAACATATTCAAAGACTTATGCAGAAACTCCTTATCTGTCTTCTTAATAATCTCATTTAACTCCAATAAATCCTCTTTAGTAAGATTAGCTAATAAAGGATTTAATAACTTCTTATCTATTTTAATAAACAAAGCCTGTCTTAAATAATTAATCAAATCTCTCAAAAATTCATTTGGATCATATCCCCTATCTAAGATATCATTCAAATGTTGTATAGCAGATTTAGTATCTTTGTCTACTAAGAAAGCAAGAAAGTCCCTTATAACCTTAATATCAACTAATCCTAATAAATTTTTAATACTCTCAATACTAACTTCCTCTTTTACTCCCAAAGCAAATACTTGTGATAGTAAAACCTCTGCATCTCTGACAGATCCTTGTGCATTTGATGCTATTAAAGTTAAAGCAGGTTTAGATATTTTAATCTTCTCTTTCTTAACAATATCTTCTAATTTCTCCACCATATCTTTAACAGAAACTTTTCTGAAATCAAATCTCTGACATCTTGATATTATTGTAGGAAGCATTTTATGAATCTCCGTAGTAGCTAGTATAAAAATTGTATGCTTGGGTGGCTCTTCTAAAGTCTTCAATATTGCGTTAGATGCTTCTTTTGTTAACTGATGACACTCATCAATAATCAATACCTTATACTTCAAATTAGTGGGAGCATATTTCACACCTTCTCTGATTTCCCTGATATCATCTATTCCCCTATTTGACGCTGCGTCAATTTCAACTAAATCAACAGCATTCCCATTATTAATAGACAAACAGTTAGCACACTTATTACAAGGTTCAGATCCTTTTAAATCCAAACAATTAACTGCCTTAGCTAAGATCCTTGCAGTGCTAGTCTTTCCTATCCCTCTTGGACCACAGAATAAATACGCATGAGCAACCATATCATTTTCTACAGCATTTTGTAGAGTTTTAATAATCTCTCCTTGCCCTGTTATTTGAGAGAAATCAACCGGCCTATATTTTCTGTATATAACTTGATCTTTCATAATTTATTTCTTAAATACGAATAACTTGTATCCTATAAAATTCCACGCAACTGATATGAACGCTGCAAATATCACTATAACTACATCAGGAAATCCTGCAAACATTGTTCTAAATATATAGAAAGCTCCTGAATTAATTAATAAACCTATTATTGATACAACATAGAAATTTCTAACTTCTGTTGCATTCTTCTCTTTTGCACCCTCTCCTTCAAAAGTCCATGCTTTGTTCCAAAGATAACTATTAGCAGTTGCCATCAAAAATGATCCTCCTTTTAATATAGTTTTTACTATGTCGCTAACTGGTCCAAACACAATACTAAGCAATACAAATCCAATAATATCTATAAATACATTAGAAGTTCCTACTAATACAAACTTAGCAATTTTGATTAATCCTTTAATAAATCTTGAAACTTCATTAGCTAACCATAATGCAATAATACATACAATAGGTAATACTATATATAAATAAGTAACAACTAAATTTAATATCTCTATATCAGGCAAAATAAATTCCCCCCTACTTACTAGAAACATTAATATGATAGCATCAATCTCTGCGATAATCCCAGCAAACAAATAGTCTTTTTTTCTTAAATTCATAATATTTTTTAATTACTTTACTTATTCTAGCAAATTTAAAGAAATTCACACATGTGAAGAACTCTTATTGACTAATAGAACGGAAAGTAATAAAATATAGATAGACCTTTTAATTATTAATAAGCTCGAATAAATCTTGTAACACAAGACTTTACATATAGCCTACTTTTGTATCTATATACATTTTTATATATTAAGGGATTATAAATATTTATAACCCCTTTTTTCATACAAAAAAAACAGGGAATAATACACTCCCTGTTAATACTTCTATTTCAATAACAATGTAGTAATTGCTTCGGCAACATGTACATGATGCTCGCAATCTTTAAGAACTTGCATCATCTGAAGGACATTAAGTTCTCCTGTTCTAATAATTGCTAAACCAACACTCCAATCATTCTTACAATCTTTAAGAACTTGCATCTTTTCAAGAAAGCTAAGCTCTCCTGTTTCAATCATTGCTAAACCTACGATCCAATCATTCTTACAATTTTTGAAAACTTGCATATTTTGAAGAAAATTAAGTACTCCTGTTTCAATCATTGCTCGAGCAATATTCCTATCATTGTCAAAGATTTTAAGAAACTTCATCATTTGAGGAACAAAAAATATTCCTGTTTCAATCATTGCCAAAGCAATGCCTATATAATTCCCAGAATCTTTAAAAACTTGCATCATTTGAGAATTATTAAATTCTCCTGCTTCGATACGTGATATATAATCATTAATTACCTCGTCATCCATTATGTCTACCTCCTTAGTAGAGTTTATTAAAGATAACTATATATATCATAATATACATATCTTGTCAACTTTAATAAATCACTAATAATGTTTAAGATTAAACTATGAAATTATACAATACCCTGATAAGAAAGAAGCAGGATTTCGAATCCATCAAAGATAATCAAGTAGGAATGTACACCTGTGGACCTACTGTATATTGGTATGCTCATATTGGTAATCTAAGAACATATATCTTTGAAGACATATTAAAAAAAACATTAGAATATAACGGGTATAAAATAAAACATGTAATGAATATTACAGATGTTGGTCATTTAACTTCTGACTCAGATACTGGAGAGGATAAACTAGAAAAAGGTGCAAGACGAGAAGGAAAAACAGTATGGGAAATAGCAGACTTCTATACCAACTCATTTCTAGAAGACATTAAGAAACTTAATATTGAAAAAGCTGATATTCTAGAAAAAGCAACAAACACTATTAAAGAACAAATAGAGTTAATAGAGAAAATGGAAGAAAAAGGATTTGTATATAAGATTGAAGATGGAATGTATTTTGATACTTCTAAACTTCCAACCTATGGAAAGCTTTGGACAACTAAAATAGAAAACAAAGAAACAAGAGTCTGTATTAGAGGAAAAAAGAATATGGAAGACTTCGCTCTATGGAAATTCTCTCCTAAAAACAAAAAAAGACAAAT
>CBDUWM010000046.1:0-5013 GCA_965370925.1 uncultured bacterium | reverse complement strand
ATATAAATTAATTTATTTTCGTATGTTATGGAAAGAAAAATCTTATTAATTAATGGGTGGCACGAGAAAAGTTGTTGATTCGCAAGAAATTATATGTCCTGGCAATGAGTCCGCTTTTTTTAGTGTTATATTTATTGAAGTTTTATTTCTGTCTTCTGTTTTTTCAGTTGATTCTATAAATTAATTTTTTGGATCGTAACAGAGAATTGGAAATGGATTTTTTACATTATTCTTTTTATATATCTTTTATCTTTTTATAGGGAATAGTATCAATAGGAAGGAAATTATTACTAAGAATGGAATTATAAACTCAGTATTATTATCTGGAGTTTTTGTAACTACAGCTTCATACTTCACTCTTTACAATTTATGGAGTAAGTTTAATATTCCTTCTATATTTTCTAGAATAATGTCATCTACGTCTTCTGGCTCTATGGGAATACTTTGTATATACATTGCTTTTATTTCTATAATCCTAATTACAAAGATATTGCATAATCTTACTTCAAATAGATTTTCTTTAGATATCAAACCAAAGAATACTCATTTGTATGTAATTTATTTAATATCTACATTATTTTTATTATTCTTGATAAATCAGCAGATAGGATGGGTTGTCTTAGGTTTAGCATTATTATTTTTAATATTTGTGGGAATAAAGAATCAGATTTACAGGAAGAATATCAATTCTTTAATTATTCCTATAATAATATTTATTTTCTGTTTGTTATTATCATTTCCTACAGTAAATACATTTTTTAAATCAGGAGATGTTGCTAATGTCACACAGGAGAATAATTTACCGTATTATTATTCATGGCAGATAGCATGGAAGGGGACGACAGAGTCTATTAAGTCTATATTATTAGGATCTGGAATCGGAACTTTTTCATATGATTATTCTAAATATAGAAGCTCAGAAATTGCATTGAA
This sequence comes from uncultured bacterium, assembly GCA_965370925.1. Taxonomy (GTDB): domain Bacteria; phylum Patescibacteriota; class Minisyncoccia; order Minisyncoccales; family JAGOPM01; genus JAGOPM01. The sequence continues at coordinate 4,080 of CBDUWM010000046.1, read as the reverse complement.
TCCAGATTTCAGAAACATTAAAATAATGGTATCAGGGAACTATTTCTTTGAGATTCTAGCCACAACAGGATTCCTAGGAATTATTACATACTTAGAGATATTTTTATTATTACTGTTGTATTCTCTTTCTCATATTAAGAAAAAGGAGGATGGTAAATCAGAATATATTATATATCTTTTACCTTTGATTTTATTATTCATTTCTCAAATATTTTATTATCAGAATATTGTTTTGTTATTTTTCTTCTGGTTATTTCTAGCAATAGCAAAGAATAAAATTGACAAGGTAATATTCAAAAAAGAATTCTCTTTTCGAAATCTTCCAGAAGCTGATTTATTAGCAAATACCACATTAGTAATTTTATTAGTTATTGTTCTTTCATTTTGGTATGTAGGAGGTAAATATTATATCGCAGATGTTAATTTTGCTAATGCTCAAAACACAACTGATTTAGAACATAAAATTTCTCTAACTGAAAAAGCAATACAATTGAATCCAAATGTTTATTTATATCATATCAATCTCTCTGTATATTATTGGCAGGAGTTTACAAATGATCTAGCAAGTCAGAAAATCACAGATAAGAATATTTTAATATCCAGATTAAATGAAATATTAGATACTTCAAAAAAAGCAGTAGAAGTTGGAAAAAATCAGGCCTTAGCATGGCAGACAGTAGGCGAGATGTATCAAAAGGTTTCTTGGAGTTTATCATCCCTAGGTGATAACGATGCTATAATTAAAAAGACATTGGAAACAATAAACCAAGCAAAAGAATTAGATCCATATAATCCATATATCTATGTTACAGAAACTTATGTTTATGCTTTAGCAGAGGAGTTTGATAAAGCAGAAGAAAGTATCAATAGAGCGATTAGTTTAGATGAGAATAATATATTTTTTATTGGAGATAAGATTAAACTACTAGAACAGAAAGGAGATCAAAAGTCTGCCTTAACATTTGCAATGGAATCATTTACAAGAACAGGAGATATAAACATATTGTATGAAGTTGGAAGAATTAGTTTTGAGTTAAAAGAGTATAGTAATGCACAAATAGTGTTTGAGAAAATTTTATCTGTGAATCCCAATCAATCAAATTCTCTATATTACTTATCTGCAATAGCAGAAGAAAGGGGTAATTATTCCCTTGCAATTAAGTATTTAGAGAAGATAAAGGAATTGAATCCAGGAGAAGATAAAATACAAAAAAAGATTGATAGTTTAAAATAGATGCCAAAATATTTATATACAGCCAAGTCTGCTGATGGTAAAGATGAAACTGGTCTGAAAGAAGCAGATGATATAATAGTGTTATCCTCTTTGCTTAAGAAAGAAGGATTGGTTTTGATTAATGCAAAAAAGCAGAGTGGTTTTAACATGAATTTTGATATAGAGATTCCATATATCACCACAAGAGTTTCTTTGGTTAATAAATTAATGTTTACTAGGAATCTACAAGTTATGTCTGCATCTGGTTTAGCAATTCCAAAAGCATTAAATATTTTAAAGCAACAAGCAGGAAGTAAATATTTCTCTAAGATTATAGCAGAGCTTGAAGCAGATATTATTAAGGGAGGAAAGTTTTCCACAAGTTTGAAAAAACATCCTAAGATTTTTTCTGAATTGTATGCAAATATGATTGAATTAGGAGAGGAGACTGGAAACATGGAAAAGGTTCTAGATGATCTTTCATATCAGATGGAAAAGGAACATCAATTAAAATCTAAAATTAAAGGTGCTTTAACTTATCCTTCTGTTATTCTTGGTGCAATGCTTTTAATAGGTGCTTTATTAATTACTTTTGTTATTCCAAAATTAGCATCTGTGTTTGAGACTTTAAATGTTGATTTACCAGAATCTACTAAGTTTGTTTTAAAATTAGGAGAATATGGGAGTGATCCATGGATTATGGGTCCGATATTTCTTGGTATAATATTATTTATAGTTTTGATTATTCAGATGTCTAAATATGATAAAGGGAAGCTTATTTTAGATAAGATTATATTATCTATTCCAGTTATTTCTAAATTAACTAAACAGGCAAATACAGCTGGTATTATAGGAACTCTATCTACATTGCTTAGTTCAGGACTTCCGATTATCAGATCTCTTACAATTATTTCAAAAACAACGGGGAATATTTATTTTAGAAATTCTTTATTAGAAGCTGCAGATAAAGTTCAAAAAGGAACAAGTCTATCAAATGCTTTAGCTCCATACACAGATTTGTATTCCATAACAGTAGTTCAGATGCTTAGGATAGGAGAGGAAACAGGAGAGAGCTCAAAGATCTTAGCTAAGATTTCAGATTTTTATCAAGAAGAAGTTACAAGAACAGCAGATAATCTTTCAACTATAATTGAACCAGTTTTAATGTTAATAGTTGGAGGAATAGTCGCATTTTTTGCTGTTGCAATGTTTTCACCAATATATTCAATGATGGGACAAGTATGATATCAAAAAAAGGAATTAGTTTAATAGATGTCTTAATAGGAATAACATTAGCTTCCATTGCTTTTTGGGGTATAATGGGTGCTTATCAATTATCTCTACAAGTATCAAATGAATCAAAGTTTAGAACTAATGCAACTGCTATTGCAAACAAGAGATTAGAAGAGATAAAAAATCTTTCTTATCATGAAATAGGAACTATTAACGGATATCCTGTGGGAGATATATCGGAAACAGAAGATATTACTATTAATATAGAATATGCTACTTCTACTTATACTATTGAAACAGAGATTATATATGGAATTAATTGTAAAGATGGAGTAGGAACTGAAGCTGGATTGTCATGTCCTGAGAATGCCTATGGGGAATGTCCTAATGGAGTTTGTGAAATTGATGATTGCCCAAATGATTATAAGATGATATATACTAGAGTTTTCTGGGAGGGTAGATTTCCCGGAGAAGTTAATCTGCAGACCATCATTTCGCCAATTACAAAAGAACAGGAGTGTCAGGAAAAAGGAGGATTTATATCAGTAGAAGTGTTTGATTCTTTCGGTGCTAATATTTCAAATCCAACAATTGCTGTAAAGAATTTAGATACTAATCAAGAGTGGTCTGCAGTTCCTAATTTAGGATTGTATACTTTTGTTGTACCAGAAGGCAGTGATGTTTATAGGGTGAGTGTTACAAAAGACAACTATTCTTCTGAGAGAACTTATGCAATAGGAGAGACGTATAATGGGGAAATTATTGTTAGTCCTAATAGTCCAGATTTATCAGCTTTTCAAGGACAGACAACAGAAGTTAGTTTATTGATAGATAGATTGAGTAATATTTTAGTTTATACAAAAACTGTTGATGTAGATGATATTTATTATGTTAAAAAGAATGGGAATGATTCTAATTCTGGATTATCTGTTTCTGCTCCGTTTTTAACAATATCTAAAGCTGTGTCTATAGCTACAGCAAATGATTTTATATTTGTTGCTCCTGGAATATATACAGAGAATGTTGAGTTCGCTAATTCTGGCACTGTAAATAATTATATTAATCTAATAGCAGATACAGATGGAATATATACAGGAGATTCGGGTGATGTTTTAATAAATGCTACAGGAACAAAAACAATTATAATTGATAACAAAGATTATATTTCGATATATGGATTTAAAATTTCAAATGCTTCTGATTTTGGAGTGTATATAAATAATGCAGAGAATATTAGTATTATAAATAACAATATTTTATCTAATTCAGGAACAGGTATAGGAGCATATTCAAGTGATGAAATAATAATTCAAGATAATGATTTAGTATCTAATGGATATGGAATATATTTAGAAAATAATGCTTCATCTAGCGTGATAAATAATAAAGTACATCAGAATTCTAATTATGGAATATATACGACATCTTCTCCTATTTATTTAGGATACAATGAAATATATTCTAATTTGTCTTATGGAGCACAGATACAAGGGGGAGATAATTCAGAGATATATTTTAATGAAATATATTCTAATTCTACATATGGATTAAAAGTTTCAGATCAGTTAAATGGTAGTGTAAATGATAATGAAATATATTCTAATACTAATCAAGGTATATTATTAGATGATTCT
>CBDUWM010000045.1:0-5112 GCA_965370925.1 uncultured bacterium | reverse complement strand
TAAAATAAAAGACGATACTATAATCTGCTTAAATCTCTTTCTTAATATTTTAATTCTTTCTTTCTTCTTTCCTCTTTCTATGAACATTTCTTCTATCTCTGGAATTACAGACATTCCACCATATGAGAACAAAACAATACCATAAGGAAGAAACCAATCAATCTCAGAAAAATCAAAGTTATTCAATATCATATCATAATCAATCCCCTTATACACAAAAATAAATATTGCAAATAATATTACAAAAAATAATATCAAACTAACAAACTCCATTTTAGATATAACATTAATTCCTCCAAATATTAACAATGAAGAAAATATTGCAAAAATAAATATATATTGTATTTGACTTCCTCCTAATATTGGAGAAAATAATCCATACATGAAGAATGATCCAATAATTAAATAAGCAAGAAGTGATCCTGTTGTTCCAATAATACTTGTGACAAATGAGAATTTCTGCCATTTCTTCCCTAAATGTTTTTTAACAAAATTAGGAAATCTCATAAAGTCAGGAGTCTTTAAGGAAACCTCTGTAAATATCAGATGCGCAATGGCAGAAAATATCCCAAATACAATAAGATAAACTACCATATTTATAAATCCTATCTTCAAAGCAATGTATGGCAGAGTAAAAAGACCAGCTCCAATTATTGTAGAAGATAATATTGCAATTGATTTAATTGTATTTCCTAATGTATGCATATTAATCAAATTTCTTTTTTCTTATAAAATACATCTTCACCATTTCTATTAAGAATAATTCAACAAAGCCCATCGCAAATATAATAATCCAATCATTAAATCCTAATGCAACTGTATTTAACATATTGCTCAAAAATGGATTATAAATAGCAAGATAAAGCATAATAATACCAACAAACCAAGAAAATACCAAGAACTTATTAGATAGCAAATTCTCCTCCCATATATTCTTTCTCAAACTCTTACAAGAAAATACATAGAATAATGAATCAACTGTCAAACAAGCAAATATCATTGTCTGAATATATTCAATAGGATATTTCCCTTGAAGTAAATACCAAAATAATCCTAATAACAAAGCATCTGTCACTAATCCTACTATAAGAATAATTTCTTTCATTTCTAAGTTAATTAAACTAGCATTTCTCTTCATTGGCTTCTGTTCCATTAAATCATCTTCCATTGGTTCAAACGCTAATGCTGTATTGGGTAAGCCATCTTCAACTAAATTAACCCATAGAATCTGAATTGCAGTTAATGGCAATGGATTACCTGTAATAACAGAAAAGGCAACTAACAAAATTTCTGTAAAAGAATCAGATAAAAGATAAGTCATAACCTTCCTTATATTATCAATAATGCCTCTTCCTCTTTCTATAGCGTCTACAATAACAGAGAAGTTATTATTTAAAAGAATCAAATCTGAGGCCTCTTTTGCAACCTCAGTTCCAGATCCTAATGCAACTCCGATGTCTGCTAACTTCAAAGCTGGTGCATCATTTATTCCATCTCCTGTCATTGCCACAACCTCTCCCTTGTTTTGCCATGCATCAATAATTCTCATCTTATGTTCTGGAGTAACTCTGGCAAATATTTTTATATCTTCTAATCTCTCTCCTAACTCTTTATCTGATAATAAATCTAAATCATTACCTTCTATTAGATTTTTCTCTTCTGCATTAAATCCTATTTCATTTGCAATAGCCATTGCTGTAAACTTATTATCTCCTGTTGCCATGATAACTCTCATTCCAGCACTTCTACATTTAGAAATAGAACCTTTAACATCTTCTCTTAATGGGTCTACCAAAGAAACAAGTCCTGTATATATTAAATCGTCACATAAATCAAAACACTTCTTATCAACATCAACTGCTTTTACTTTTTTATACGCACAAGCTAAAACTCTCTTCCCTTGTTTAGCTAAATCCTGAAATTCTTTTTGGATTTCTTCTTTTCTCTTCTTGCTTATTTTATAAGTCTTGTTATTTATTTCATTTCTAGAAACCATAGCTAAAATCTTTTCTGGAGCTCCTAAAACATAAAGAACATTCTTTGTCTTTGATTCCTTCAATAATGTTGCGCTAAACTTATATGTTGATCTAAATGGAACTCTAGATATTTCCTTACAATCTTTCTTGATATCAATCCCATGTTCCATTGCTCCCAAAAACAAAGCTCTGTCTGTTGGTCTTCCTCTAACTATTAATTCATGTAATGGCTTATTATGATTTTCAACAAAAACTTCTGCATTTATCCCTGCTATTCTTAAAGTATTATCTCCTGATGCAAAATCTAATTTCATTATTCCCTGAGTTAAAGTCCCTGTTTTATCAGTACAAATAACAGAAGTTGAACCTAAAGTCTCTGCTGATGCTAATTTTCTTACTAATCCCTTTTTCTTCAAAATCTTCTGCATTCCAACTGCTAAGATTACTGTCATTGCAACTGGAAGACCTTCGGGAATTGCAGATACTGCAACAGCTACTGTAGTTAAAAACATTTCTGAAAAACCATATCCTCTAAAAAAATAGCCTATGACGAATATTATAATAGATGAAACGGAAATAAAAATACCAATAAATTTTGACAACTCTATTATCTTCTTTTGATAAGGAGTCTTTTCTTCTTCTATACTCTCTAAAGTTTCTGATATCTTTCCTATCTCTGTTTTATTCCCTATACCAATAACTACCATTACTCCGTAACCAGATTCAATAACAGTTCCCATATATGCCATATTATCTCTATCAGCCAAAGGAGTTTTTATATCTAAAACTTTTGTGTTTTTCAAAGAAGGAATCCATTCCCCAGACAATGGAGCTTCATTAATAGTAAGCTCTTTTGTTGAAAGTAATCTTCCGTCTGCTGGAACTTTCTCTCCTGGATCTAAGATAACAATATCTCCTGGAACTAAATCACAAGAATTAATAATCTTAATATTACTATCTCTCAAAACTTTAGCTTCTATTTTTACAATCTTTCTTAATTTCTCTAAGGTATTTGAAGCTTTCTTTTCTTGTATGAATCCAAATATTGTATTAATTGCAACTGCGAGAAAAATCACAGCAGAATCTGTATATTCATGTAATGCCAAAGTAATAAACCCAGCACCCAAAAGAATATACATCAAAGGAGATTTGAATTGTTCTATTATAATCTCAAGAGAGGTTATTTTCTTTTTTTGAAGTAAAATATTCTTTCCGTATTTTTTTACTAAAGATGGAATACTTTCTTGTTTTAATCCCTTTTCCTTATTTACACCAAAAGTCTTTAAAATTTGTGTTGCTGATATAGAGTGCATAGTCTAATTTTAGCATAAAAAAACACATATTGGATGTGTATAAAAAAAGCCGATATTCATAATCAAATATCGGCTAGATAATATTGTTATCTATCAAACTTTTCTTTTACTATACTACGTATTTCATTATCTGTAGTATTTTCAAAAAACCAAAAAAGAAGTTTACTGTTCTTTTGAGAATCAAGAGCCTTTATGGCTATCTTTAAAACAGAATGATTATCTTCTGATTTAAGTATATCCATATAATCGGCGTCTAGGGAGACTATTTTCTTGAAATCTCGATCAGCTGCAACAAGTTTATTCATAGCAATATACAAACATCCTCGTTCGTAAAAATCTGATGGAAATGAATCACATTTGCGAAAGATTATATCATTCAAATGGGACAAATAGTTTTCGTTATCTCCTAATGATTTATAGATTTCAACGCTTTTGCGATGAGCTTGTAATATATAATAATTCCCAGCTTGTATCACACTATCAAAATCTTTCAAAGCTCCTTCAAGATCTCCCATCTCCTTTTTCATGACTCCTCTGAAATAAAACAAACCACAATTGAAAGGTTCACCCTCTGCAAAGCCTTTCTCAAAATCCTCAAAAGATCCACTCACATCGCCAAGCTTTCCCTTCACTATCGCTCGGTTGCAAAATGTATCTTGCTTAATCATGGTACTATCTAATCCTGACTCAAGTATTCTTGTATAATCTTTTTTTGCACCTTCCCAATCTTTAAGATTGATTTTTACTTCACCTCTTTTGAACAAAGCATCTACTATCATACTATCGTCGCTACTCTTATCCTCATCAAGTATGCTCAATACTATATCACAATATTTCAAAGCATCTTGATATTTACCTAGCTTTTTAGTAAGATATGCTAGTAATTCGTAAGATTTGAAAGTTAAAAAACAAGCATCTGCATACGGTTTTAAAAGCAACATTGCTTCTTCGTATTTATCACATTGGGCTAACTTCGATGCTCTTTCATATCCAGGAATTGTAAATACCTTTTCAGTGTTATATCTGAAACTATTTTCGGGCATTGTTTTTCTCCTTTTCTCTATTCACTTGTAAAAGTGAATTAACTGTTTAAATATTGATATAATATCTAGAACATAGCTTATCATTAATTCAAAGAAATAATACCATGTTTTTTAATTCATGTCAAGTAGAAGAGAGCATTTCTGCTCTAATTGAACTGGTGCTGCCAACGGGAGTCGAACCCGTGTTTCCGCCGTGAGAGGGCGATGTCCTAGGCCACTAGACGATGGCGGCATATAGAGAATATAATAGATTTTTAAGAAATAATCAATTCTTTCTATACTCCCTCAACTTCTCTGATATCTCTACCATATTCATACCAAAATTCATTGCCATTAATATTGAATTCAAAACTGCATAAATCTCTCTTTCGTCATATATATCCTTTAACATAAATGGAATAACCTTCCCCCTATAATTTAACTTAAATGTTGTATTCCCATTTATAGCATAACCTTCAATATTGATGGTTCCCTTCTCTTTTATTGCAAAAGAATGCTTCTTTGCTTCTTTTTCAGCAAGAGTATTCTTTAAACTTTCATCATCTAAATTATAATAAATCTGAGCATTGGAAGACAAGTTATTTATTAATAAATCAACATCTTCTTTATTCTCTTCTAATCCTCCATTCAAAACAACATAAGGTTCATCAATATCTTTAAACTTCTCTACATAATCTTTTGATTCTTCCAAATCAAAACAGAAAATCAAAAGATCATCTGATACCATATCCAAGTAATTAAAAAACTCAGATTGTTTAAAATATGTTTTAATCTTATGAC
>CBDUWM010000044.1:0-5418 GCA_965370925.1 uncultured bacterium | reverse complement strand
AAATCAGAAAAGTTGATTTTAAAAAAAGAAAGAGTCATCAGTCCCATTAGGAAATATGAGAGATATGGTTTTAATAACAATCCTGGTTGAGGTAACAGAAACCCTAGTATGGTTGCTAGGATAATAGGAAGTAGTTTTTTTATTGTTTGCATATTAATTTATTTCAATTCCAATATCTCAATAGTTGGCGGTATTCCAAATCTCATAGGTAAACCAACTTCACCTATGCCACCTGTAACAAATACTTTTCCGTGCATTGCCTTATAAAGCCCTTGATCAAAATCTTGAAGATGAGGAAATATATTTTTATATAAGAATGGTATTCTTATCTGTCCACCATGGGTATGACCAGAAATTGTTAAATCGGGAATGGAATTCTTATATCTAAGTGCTGTGTTAGGATTATGAGTAATAACTACTAAATTATCATTTTCTGAAAAATTATTAATCATTGATATATTATCTTCATTCGCCCACCTATCGCCAAGTCCCAATATATTTATATTTCTTATAATACTATTTTCATTATGAAGAAGTATCACATTATTGTTTTCTAAAACTTTTTTTAACTTATTTTGAATTGGTGGACCAGGCTTTTGACTGTCATGATTACCAAATACTGCGTACACAGGTACATCTATATCTTTAAGCGGATAAAATAAATCATCTAAATTATTTGATGGATGGTATATAAAATCACCAGGGATTAACACCGCTGTAACATTTTCAATCTTATTTATCTTCTTTACAACTCTTTTCAAAAAATCAGCTTTTTTGTATACACCCAAATGCAAATCAGATATAATAACAAATTTACCAGAAAATCCAACTTCAATCTCTGTTGTTTTTATAACAATCATATTTCTTTCTATAAATCTAGAGTATATAAATAAAAAACTAAATAAAAACAAAATGATTATAACCTTTTTAGCAAATGGTTTGCCTTTTTTATATACAGAAAAAAGATAAATTAAAAATGGAAAAATAATATATGACAAATAAAATATAATATTATACATCAAATATTATCTAATTTTTATACCCCATCTTTTTAATTTTGGAATTGTACGCGTAAATATCCATGCAATAATTCCATTCATCCCATCCTTTTTCATTTGTTTAATACAAAATTCTTGCATTTTTTTTGGTGTATCAATTTCTGGACTTAAAAACTCACCATTCTTATAACAGAAAGAGCAATATTTTAAACTTTTTAAACCATTTACTTCAGTTCCTCCATTTAAAGGATCTTTTTCAAGTGGCATTCCGCAACTTTGACAAAATTTATTCTTTTTCATTCAATTAATATTTTTTAATACTATCTAAGGCAGAAGATAACTTACTCTTCAAATCTTCAAGATTTTCATACTCAACTATAATAGTATTTGGCATACCTTTGGCAAGTTTAGTAACATGCTTTCCTTTTTCAAGCAAAAGTATTCTCTTAAGATTTAAACAATAAGACATACCAATTTCTATACCAACACCATGACTTGTTTCTGAAACATCAGCTATAATCAAATCGCAAGATTTCAATTGTTTATAGTCTCTTTCAAAAATCTCTATTGGATCACCTCCTATTTCAAATACAAAAGAATCAATCCCTTTTTCTTCTACAAGCTTTTTTATATCAGGTAGAAAATTTAATCTTTCTTTTGTATGACTAACTGGGCATGTAATATATGCTTTCATAATTTTTTATTTATTATTTTTACGTTCTCCTTTAAAAAGCTTTAAATAAAATTTTATTCTATCTGAATTAGTTATTGTTTTATATATAGTCACGGCAAGACCAATTGGATCCTTCAATCCAGGAATTAAGTTAGCACGAATTTCTCTTCCTAATTTACCTCCCCAAGTAGATTTATCTTTACAATGATAGAGCTCGTGTGCCTTAACAAATCTTTTCACATGTGGTGACAAATCTTGTCTAATCTTTATTTTATTTCTCCTAACATATCCAAATGCTGGGTCGATATCTTCTTTTGGTACATACTCTACAATATATTCATCACCATTAATAACCTCAACTTCTATAGGATTTTGTAAAATATTCTCTTTATTGTCAGATTTTTTATTTTCTTTAATCTGACTATAAGTTTTCTCAATTTTTTCGAATTCTCTTGATATTTTTTCTGAAAAGTCATCAACTGACTCTTGTTCTATAGCATTATCCTCTACTTGTCCTATCTCTTCATAATCAGAAACTTCTTTATCTTTTTCTGGTATTTGTTCTATATCAATTTCCTCTTCTGGAATTAATTCCACTTCTGCATCTTCTTCTAAAACTCTTTGAGCTCCTTGCTCTGGAATCTCTACAACAAAACTTCCCATATCAATCTCTTTCTCTTTCTTAATATTTATATTTTTTTCCTCTGAATCAAATTGTTTTTCTTTTTCATTCATATATTCATTATATCAAATTATTTTCACAAATGAAATTATTAACATATACCATGCTTATAACACTATAAATAAGATAATATGAATTATTATTCAAAATCTAGCATTCTATTCTCTCTCTACCAAAACCGCTTTAGACCATTTTCTTAGACTAATTTGGTTCAATGAAAATGGAGACCCAGAAAAAAATCGTGATAAAGAGACTTCAAAAAAATCAAAACAATCTTAGAATTGAGGTTGTCTTTTTTTAATATAATGACCTCCTCCCCGCACACCGCTTCGCTTAGTACGGGGTTTCCTTTGGGGGTCATAAGAATTCTTTTTGAATTCTTATGTAAAAGGGAGTGCATATTAACTCCTTTTAGTTAATATGTATTGATACTTCATTCATCCCCGCACAACGAAGGCTAGAATACTATGATGACGCCTTCTTAGTGCGGGGTTTCCTGAGTATATAAAAACACTGGATATCAACCAGTGTTAATTTTTAATCCTATGTCTTTTCTATAATACATGCCTTCAAACTTTATACAATCAATTGCCTTATAAACAGAATCTATCGCTTCTTTTAGTGTGTCGCCGATTCCCGTGACTCCAAGAACTCTTCCCCCAGAAGTTATTAATTTATCTGTATATTCTGTGCCAGCATGAAATACAATTATATTTGAGTTTTTTTCAGCTTCTTTAATTCCAGTAATCTTAAATCCTTTTTCATATTTGCCAGGATACCCTTTTGAAACTAAAACTACACAAACACAATACTTCTTATGCCATTCAATAGAAAGCTGTTCCAAATGACCATCTATAGATGCATTCAATATATCTAATAAGTCTGTTTTTAACAGCCTCATATATGATTGTGTTTCTGGATCTCCAAATCTCACATTAAATTCAAGAACCCTAAAACCGTCTTCTGTAATCATTATCCCTGGAAATAAACATCCCTTAAAGGAAATACCTTTTTCCTGTAATGCATTTATCATTGGCTCAATAGCTAGTTTCCTTATCTTGAGAAAATCAATACTCCAATGAATAGGACATACGCTCCCCATCCCTCCTGTATTTGGTCCTTCGTCATTATCATATATTTGCTTATGATCTTTAGATATTGGAAGCATAGCAAAAGTTTTACCATCAGAAATAAAATGACAAGAGACCTCTTGTCCTTTTAAAAATTCTTCTATGATCACCTTATCCCCTGAATTACCATGAATTTTATCAATCATTATACTCCCCAAAACTTTTTTTGCATCATTTAATGTTTTGCAAATATAGACTCCTTTACCTAATGCTAACCCGCTAGCTTTTACAACAATTGGAAATTTCTGAGTACAAATATATTGCAAAGCATTTTCATATTTTTCAAATATTTCAAATTTAGCTGTAGGAATATTATTTTTCTTCATCATTTCTTTAGCAAAAGATTTTGATGATTCAATTTTTACGGCATCAATTGTAGGCCCAAAAATTCTCAAACCAGCCTCCATAAATAAATCAACAATTCCTAAAGCTAATGTATTGTCAGGACCAATAACAGTCAAATCAATCTTATTCTTTTTAGCGAAATGCATTAAACTATTAATATCTAAAGCACTAATAGCTATATTTTTCCCTATTTGACTAGTCCCTGCATTACCAGGGGCAATATATATTTCTTCTATACGATTATCCTGTGATAATTTCCATGCTAACGCATGTTCTCTTCCACCACTTCCAATTATCAATATCTTAGACATAAAATCACCATCCTTTCTTTTTAATGTACTCTATTTAATTATAACAAAAAAACAACAATCTTCAAATTGCTGTTCTCATGGTGGGTAGGGAGGGATTTGAACCCCCGTAGGCATAAGCCGACTGGTTTACAGCCAGTTCCGATTGACCACTCTGGCACCTACCCAATATATACATATATATCAGAAAAACAGAAATTATTCAACACTCTTTGAATTCTTTTTTTTCCACTCTTCTATTTTCTTATGATCTCCTGATAATAAGACTGGAGGAACTTTCCATTTACTCTTCCTTTTTAACTTCTTTACCTTCCCCTTTATCTTATAATCTGCTTCAAAAACTTCTGGTCTTGTATATTGTGGATGTTCTAATGTCCCATTTTCAAAACTCTCATCTTCTAGAGAACCATCTTTAATAACACCAGGAATTAATCTTGTGACAGAATCCGCTACAATCATTGCTGGAAGTTCTCCCCCTGTTAAAACATAATCCCCTATTGAAATCTCATAATCTGCAATATTCTTAGATACTCTAAAATCATGTCCTTCATATCTAGAGCATATCATTATAATCCTATCTAACTTAGATAACTTCCTTGCCATTGTCTGGTTAAATCTTTTTCCTGCAGGAGAGAATACAATTACCTTAGTCTTATCATCCTTATTCTTTAATTTAATATCCTTAATCACCCTATAAATAGGTTCTAGTTTAAATATCATTCCAGCTCCACCAGAAAATGGCCTGTCATCAACAGCCCCTCTTTTGTCTTCTGACCAAGCTCTTAGGTTGTGAATATTCATCTTCGCATATTCCCTATTCTGAGCCCTCCACATTATAGATTCCCTGAAATATGAATCAAATATCTCAGGAAATATTGTAATAATATCAAACTTTATCATATTAAAATACAAAACTGTGTTATTAAAGAATAACACAGTTAAGTTAATTTGTTAACACTATTAGATCTTTAAATCGTCTAAACTTCCCTTTGGTTCTTCTGTTATAACTGGTGCAGTTGGTGCAGTTGGTACATCCATTGCTTCTGCGGCAACAATTCTCTTTCCTCCTTCAGGCTCCTCAATCTTAAGATTGATTCTAGCATGATTTCTTAAACCAACTATTCTTACTAAAGTTCTAATTGCTTTCGCAGTAGATCCGTTACGTCCGATTAATTGTCCCATATCTTCTGGGTGGCATTTAAGTGAAAGTAGAACTCCCATTTCATCAACTTCTCTACTAATCTCAACTTCATCCTGATGATCAACTAGAGATTTAACGATG
>CBDUWM010000043.1:0-5438 GCA_965370925.1 uncultured bacterium | reverse complement strand
TCAGTCATTTTATAAACACATAGTAAGGAACTTTCAATCAGAAGACATTAAATTAAAAGCTTTAGAGGGAATTGACCCAAAAGAAGGAGTTGATATTTTTGCGGAGATATTAAGAGGAGAGGTAAGCGCTCCATTACAGAATTTAGCATCTGAAAAAATGGCAAGCGTGATGGAACAATATTCAGAGAAAGAACTAGAAATGTTTTCAAGAGATTTTGAGAGAACTAAAGAAAAAAGATACCAAGAAGAAAGACAAGAAGCAGAAAGATATACTGAAGACCTTGAGGCTCTTGATGAAAGGGGGCGAAGAAGCCAAAATATTTCAGAAAAAAGAAGATCAAGAGATTATTGGGATGAATGGGAAGACTGGTCAAAACAAAATAAAGTTTTAGAAAGCACATCAAAGCCCTTTATTGAAACAGGAAGAAAGACTACTGTTATGTGGGAGAAAGCTGATGCGTGGCTAGATAAGGAAGATAAGTATTGGGATGATTATCCATGGTATACTAAAGCTGTTCCGCAAGCTATGTATCGAGGCGCAAAAGCTGCTCTATATGCAGGAAGAATTCTGCCTATTCGTGCTTTAGGTGGATTAGCTAAACTTATACTTAGTCTTCCTAAGCTTTGGATGGGTGCTTTCAAGTTTGTTTGGAAGTTAACTGAAGCTGTAGATAAAGGAGGAGATATGGGTGGAATATGGTCTGACATAGATAAAGGTGTTAAGAAAAAAACAGAGCAATACATGGGCCTTTCAGATGAAATTAATCCATGACCTTGCCAAATTCTCAAAAAATGTTAGTATAATTCCATGACTGATTTACTGTTGATATTAGTACTTATTGGTTTAGTTGTCTTAATAGTCCTTTCTTTTAGAAGAAAGGATGACTCAAATGAGAATTTACAACAACAGTTAAATAATCTAACCCAGACTTTGGATTCTAAGATGTCTGAATCAAATAGAGCTATTGCCGATCAATTTAAGTATAGTGCTGGGATTATTAAAGATGTCACAGCAGAATTAACAAAGATCAAAGAAACAAATAGACAGGTCATGGGATTTGCAGATCAATTGCAATCACTCGAAAATGTATTGAAAAATACTAAACAAAGAGGTATATTAGGAGAGTACTATTTAGAAGAAGTTTTAAAGAATGTATTTGCTCCTAGTCAATATCAGATGCAATATAAGTTTCTGAATGGTGATATAGTGGATGCTGTAATATTTGTAGAAGATGGAAAGATTATTCCAATTGATTCAAAATTTTCTTTAGAGAATTACAATAAGATAATTGAAGAAGAAGATGAGAATAAAAAGAAAGAGTATGAGAAGATGTTTAGAATTGATTTGAAGAAAAGAATTGATGAGACATCTAAGTATATAAAACCAAACGAAGGAACATTTGATTTTGCATTTATGTTTATTCCTTCAGAAGCAATATATTATGATTTGTTGGTGAATAAGGTAGGATCAATGAAAAGTAGTACAAGAGATTTAATTGATTATGCTATAAGAGATAGACATGTTCATATAGTATCTCCAACATCATTTTATGCTTATTTGCAAACAGTAGCGATTGGATTCAAATTTTTGCAGGTTGAGAAATCTACAAAAGTGATTATAAAAAATGTTGATAATTTAAAAAGACATTTAAATGCATATGAAGAGCATTTTACTAAAGTAGGTAATCATTTGGGAACTACAGTAAATGCATATAATAGTGCATCATCTGACTTTTTAAAATTAGATAAAGATATAACAAAAATAACTGGATCATCTCCAGAATTAGAAATAAATAAATTAAATAAACCAGAATAATATGTTAGCAGTAATAAAAACAGGAGGTAAGCAATATTTAGTAACTCCTAACCAAAAACTTAAAGTAGAGAGATTGAAGACTGAGGGTGATACAATAGAATTCACAGAAGTTTTGTTGATTGAGAAATCAGACAAAGTAGAGATTGGCAAGCCTTTTATTAAAGGAGCTGTAGTCACAGCTAAGGTTTTAGCAGAGGGAAAGGGAAAGAAAGTCACAGGTATCCAATACAAGCCTAAGACTAGATCTAGTATTACTAAAGGACATAGACAATACTACACACAAGTTGAGATAACATCAATTGAGATTAAGTAAAAACAGCCTCGTAAGAGGCTGTTCTGTTATTCATATTCACTGATATTAAAATCATCGTCTCCTAAATCTTGTGGGATTTCAGACCTAGTGTCTAAATCTCCAAATGAAGCATTTTCTTTATTAAAGAATAAGTTGATTCTTCCAATAGGACCATTTCTGTGTTTTGCAATTAAAATTTCTGCTAGATTGTTTTCAAACTGTCCTTGTTTGTTTTTTTCTCTGTAAATAAACATCACAACATCTGCATCTTGTTCTAGAGATCCAGATTCTCTTAAGTCAGATAATTTAGGGATAGGTGGTATTCTTTGCTCAACAGCTCTAGATAATTGAGATAATGCTAGAATAGGGACATCTAATTCTCTGGCAAGAATTTTAAGTGACCTGGACATCTCAGATACTTGCTGGACAATACCAATATTCTTATTTGTAGAATCAAGTAATTGTAGATAGTCGATTACAAGCAATGAAAGTCCATGTTCTGCCTGTAATCTTCTAGCCATTGCTTTAATTTGCATTGGATTGATTGATGGAGTGTCATTGATGTATATAGGGGCTCCTGATAATTCTCCTAATGCATATTGGACTTTCTGCATATCATCTTTACTTAATTTACCTGTTCTCATTTTCCATAAATCAATACCTGCTTGAGAAGCAATAATTCTGTCTGTTACTTGTTCAATACTCATCTCAAGGGAAAAAATACCAACTGGTTGTTTTGCATTGATTGCAACATTCTTTGCAATGTTTAATGCAAGACTTGTTTTACCAAGACTGGGTCTAGCAGCAAGAATAATTAAATCTGATTTCTGTAGTCCAGATAGTTTATCATCTAAAGTTTTAAATCCTGTGGGGACTCCTCTTGTTACACCACCATTACTAGAAATTTTATCCATTCTATCATAAGCTTCACCTAGAGTATCTGAGATTGGTATGAATTTTTGTTTTAAAGATCCTTGAGCAATTCTAAATATTTCTTTTTCTGCTTCATCTAATAGAGTATCTGTGTCTTTGCTTTCTTGAAATCCCATTGCTCCAATAACTTGAGAAGCATCAATTAGGTCTCTCAATACTTTTTTCTTTTTGACTGTTTCAGCATAGTTTTTAATATGATGAGCATTTGGTACTGAGTTTATTAATTCTGTTAGATATCCTTGTCCACCAATATCACTTAGAAATCCATGTTCTTTCAGAATATTTGCGACTGAGAGAATGTCTATAGGTTCTCCTTTCTGAAAGAGTTCTTGCATTGCTTTGTATATTCTCTGATGAGATTTCTTATAGAAGTCTTCTGCATTTAAAAAGTCTACAATCTTTGCAATAGAGTGCTTGTCTATCATTAATGCTCCTAGAACTGATTGTTCTATTTCAATATTTTGGGGTGGTAGTTTAGTGTTATCCATGTAATTAATACTAGACAAAAATTAGAGATTTATCAAAGGTTGACAATGTTGGTATAACATGATATACATAAGTAATTGAAGAAAGCTCTTCAAAAATTAAACTAGGAGGTATGAGATGAGTCATGCAGATGATGTAGTTAATGCTATAAAAAGAATAAAAGAAGAAAATCTTACTTTGCAGGAGAAGTTTGATATTTATAGTAATTTTGTAGATTACGAATCCGATGTTTGGAATGCAGTATTGGAAACTACTAATTGGACTAAAATGATTGCCAGTGAGGCAAAAATTATCAAAGATTTCCATCATCTTGATAGTTTCTATGAAGATATTTTTGATAAAATTGATTTTAGTGAGTTGAGTGGTGAAGAAATATTTGATCTTTTTCAAATATTTGGATGGTTGATTTCCACGTGGGTTATTAAAAGTAAGAAATTGAGTATTAATGAGATGTATCTTGTTTGGGAAAAATTAAATAAAGATGAATCTGTTCTTGAAGAAATATTTGATTCAATGGATTTTTCCAAACTTACATTAGATGAAAAGTGCTTTATCTGGCAAACATTTGGTAAACATGGATTTGCTATTGAGCTTATTTTTGAATCAATTAATCTAGAGAAACTTCCACAAAAAGAAGCATGCGATATCTGGATAAAGTTTGATAAGAGCTCTGAGATGGTAAGAAAATTGCTTAATAATAAAAAAATCTCCAATAAGAAAAAAATTGAGATTTGGAATGAGTATGACAATTCTAGTTGTTTGGACGAAGAACTTCTTCGTGCTTTGAGAAAATCTGTTAGGAGGCAGACATAATGGAGAAAATAGAAGAAATAATAAAAGGGATTGAAAATGACGAATTAGCAGTTAATGCAATGTTTCACTTCTTTAAGGGCTCTGGAAATAATACAGATATTCTTTCAGATATTACCAAGACAAGACAATGGAAGGAATTATCAATTAAGAATATGCTTATTTTTTTTAAAGAATCTGAATGTGACGATAATGTTCTTCTGGCTATTGTTAAAACAATCAAATGGAAGGAATTATCAGCTGATGAAATATTTAATATTTGTAAGGGATTTAGAGATTGTTGGTATAGTCTTTCTATATTAATTGAAAATCTTGATTGTATTTCTAGTTAAATTTCAACAGGGATAAAAATTTATCCCTGTTTTATTTTATATTCATTTTCGTCATCTTGTATATCCCATCCTTTGTTCTTTAATTCTTCTCTTATTTTGTCAGACATATCCCAATCTTTATTTTGTCTATATTCCTGTCTTTTTTCTGCTAATTCTTTGATATCTTCCGGAATTTCTTCTTTTTTTAATTCAGAAAATGAAAGAGAGAATATTTTATCAAACTCAAGTAATAGAGAATACTTACTAGCATCATTTAGATTTGATTTAATTACATTATGCATTAGAGCAATTGCTTTAGGAGTATCCAAATCATCTGATATGTATTCCTTAAATTCTTTTAGATATTCTTCTGTATCTTTTATTTCTTCCTCTGAGTTTCTGTATTCTTTGATTTTTGAATAAATTGAGTTTAAGGCAGTTTGTGATGCAGTTAAAGAATCCCAAGAGAATGTTAGTTTTGATTTATAGTGGGCAGTTAGACATAGGTATCTGTATGCTAATGGATTATATCCTTTTTCTTTCAATGTATCTACTAAAATAATATTGCCTTCTGATTTAGACATTTTACCTTCTTTTAGAATAAGCCATTCTGCATGTAACCAATAATTAGCAGGTATAGATTCATATGCTGCCTCCGCTTGTGCAATTTCATTTGTATGATGTATCTGGATATGTTCAATTCCTCCACAATGAATATCAAAAGGAATGCCTAGATGTTTTCCTGCTATTGCTATACATTCTGTATGCCATCCGGGGAATCCGATTCCCC
>CBDUWM010000042.1:0-5529 GCA_965370925.1 uncultured bacterium | reverse complement strand
CGGGGAAGTGTTATCCCCGCCCTAAAGGACGGGGCTTGCCACTACGTGGTGTCAATTCTAAACTTTATAAACAAAAAGTAGACTGTTTTTACACATGCCTACTTCTTGAATTCTGACTTTAAGAATATTACTCCTCCAAAAGTTTACTTCAATTCAACTTTTGCTCCTGCAGTTTCAAACTTCTTCTTTAATTCTTCTGCTTCTTCCTTCTTTAGATTCTCAGCAATAACTTGTGGTCCTGTTGCTGATGCATCTACTAAATCTTTAGATTCCTTTAATCCTTTTTGAGTTACATCTCTTACAATCTTAATAACCTCAATTTTCTTTTCTCCGTGTCCTGTTAGAACAACATTGAATTCTGTTTTTTCTTCTGTTGCTTCTACTGCTCCAGCTACTGGTACTGCTGCAACTACTTGTGCTTGTGCAGATACTCCAAACTTATCTTCTAATAGTGTTACTAATTCAGATAAATCTAGTACTGACATCTTTTCAATTTCCTCTACAATTCCTTTAAACTTTGCAGGAATTTTTACTTCCTTTTTTTCTTCTGCCATATATTTATTTATGTTTAATTTTTTTGATCTCTGATTTCTCCTAACACTGTAACAAGTCCTTTGATGTTACCATTTAAAACTGATACAAAGCCAGATATTGGTGCATTAATTGAACCAAGTAATCTTGCAAGTAACTCATCTCTTGTTGGTAATTTAGAAATTGCTAATACTTCTTCTACAGTTAAGTTCTTTTGCTCTCCATCATGTTCGTAGATTCCTCCCAAGATTTTAATCTTGTCTTTCTTTAATTCTGCGCTTAATGCTTTTGTTGGTGCAAATGCATCCCCAAAACCAAAAATTACAGCAATCTGTCCTTCTAGATCTTTTAGATTATAATCAATCTTTTTATCTTTGAAAGCCAAACCTGCTAAAGTTTTTTTAGCTACGCACATTTCTGCGTCATTTTCTCTTAACTGAATTCTAAAAGAATTAATATCATTAGCTGACATGCCCTTAAAGTCAATGAAATACATTGCCTTTTGCTTATCAATACTATTTTTGATATCTTCTATAATTTGTTTTTTTTGTTCTTTTGTTTTTGCCATATTTTTCAATAAAAAAAATGTCTAACCACAGACATTGTGAACCGACCTTTATCTCGATAGGACTTATATGCCTATTGTCTGTGATAAATTATTAATATAAGAATATCTTATTTACTATATATTGTCAAGCAACACTCTGCCAAACTCCTCTGCTGATTCAACCCCATTTGCAGTAATAATATTCCCATCCACAACAACATTCTTGTCTATATACTCAACCCCCTCTTCTTCTAAAATCTTCTTTGCTGACTTATCCATATTAGAAGTCCAAACAGTAGCTTTTTTTAATACTCCAGCTCTAGCAAGAATAACAGGCGCAATACATATTGCAGACACAATAATATTCTCTGCTTCTCGAATAATCCTATATGATTTCTCATTGTTCAAATCTTTGATTGCTCCCATTCCCCCAACAAAAACTATTGCATCATATTTAGAAACTTCCACATCATCTAAAGTCATATTAACTTTCACTTCTCCCCCATTTACGCCAACAGCAAGTCCCTTCCGGCAACTTGCTGTGTTCGTTTTAATATTAGAACTTTCTAATATTGATTTTGGTATAAAATATTCTTCGTCTCTGAATTCTGTAAATGCTATTATAAACAGCACTTGCTTCATAGATTTATTTTCTTAGCGTAAACTCCAATAATTGGAAGTTCTTTTTCTAATCCTTTTGATGCATTTAATATTCCAATGACAAATAAAATAACTGATAATGGATATCCTATAAACCATCCGATAACTGGAATAAATGAAGACACAACAGATAGAATGAATAAAGCCAATCCCTGCTTTACATGAAATAAAACAAATGGGTCTTTCTTATCCTCTGTTAATAAAGGAATAAAAAATATTATGTATGCAATGATAGCCATTGCTGTATTTTTTTCTTTTGCCATATCTAATACTAATGTAAATAAAAAGCGCTGTAAAGCGCTTATGATATTTTCACATTCTGTGAAATAAGTAGTTTAGAAAGTTGAATTGTCATAGGACAATCTATATTTGTAATATTACGTTCTCCTCTAATATTTGAGAACTCATAACAAAGATTATCAGGCCCATCAATATAATTTTTATGCTTCTTGTAAAGTCTGACTTCTCTGTTTAATATATTCCCTTTATGTCTTTCGCAGTCATAGAATCTTAAATCATTAATATTACATTCAAAATTCATTCTTATTACTTTGGTAATACCCATTCTCAAAGCATCATTTTCAATAATTTTGATTGCTCTGAACTTACCATAGGATTCATGTTTATTCATATTATTTACAATCAAGAAATTCTGATCTTGAGAAGTATCTAATATCTCCACATTTACATCTACAATATTCTCAAAAGGAATTTTCAAATCTTCTATATTCTGTTTCAAAATATCAATATTATTAACTCCTTTTATTTTGGGATGTATAATATTATTTACCTGACAAATAACAAGCTCTTCTGCAAACTCCCTATATGCTGTTATTGTGGGATTCAAAAGTTCTTTTTCATTATCAAATAAGATGCCTCCTTCATATATACTAATATGATTGGGAGAAAATGGAGCTGTCTCTGTTCTTCTTGAAACAACAAAATATTCTTCTCCTCTGACAGACAGGATTAACAAAACTCCTCCTGCAACGAGATGAAGTCCTTGTTTTTGTTTAGAAACATCTACAATGGAATTTGGACCAATTTTAAGATACTCAATATCATCTCTACTAAATATCCCAAGCGACGCACCATAAATACAACTATCTTCCTTGTATTCTCTCATATATCCTCTCCTTTCAGATTGTTATTGAACTGGTATAACTATACGCTTATGATAAAATTAAGTCAATTTATAAAAAATACCCACCTACTATAATGTAAATGGGTATATTATTACCATTTTGAAGTGATTTCGCGAAGAAGATCAAGTGTTCCGAGATTCATTACTGAGAATATAGCAAGTCTTTCAAATATTGGAATCAACTTGCTCCTCTGTATTTCCTGAGCTTGTATAAACCCCTTGCCACTAGCATCTACTGCATGTAAGAATACTAACTTCTTGATTAATCCCTTACTACCATTACATCTCTTAATCACAGCATTAACTACATCTCTTGATTCAATTCTTGATATAATGAAAGCATGATTTCTTACAAGGAATAATTCTTCTGTAGAAAAATTACCATGTTCCATCATATACTCTGCAGAGCGTTTCTCATGCCCAGAATACTGATATCCTCCAGACTTCTTTTTAAATCGAGTACTAATCTTTCCAATATCATGCCAGAGTGCAGGAACAACAATATCAACCGTGTCATATATCTTCAAAGCATTTTCATGTACTTTTCTGATATGAGTTAATATTCCATATTCATGCCATTTTGGGCTATGATCAAAAGCCTTGTCATTCAATAGAGATTTTGTGATACCTTTTGCTAAAAACTTGGCATGTCTTTTTACTTCCTCTGGTGTGTTTTCTTTGATGTCCATTGCTCTCCTTTCTCAGAATATCTTTGGTGGTAAACAAGTATTTATCCACTTTCCAGATTTTCTTGCAATTGCCATTCTCCAAAGCAAATCTCCGACTCTTCCATTACCATCCTCAAATGGATGGATATGCTCAAACTCCTTGTATGCCTGAATAGGAGTGAACCTATCTTCTGCATAAATTGTGATGAAGTTATCCATTGATCTTTCGATAAGATCAGGATGCACAGAAGAATTTGGAAGAAGTGATGAGAATACAACTGGAGTAGTTCTATAGCCATTCTCATTTCTTGGTTCAATTATTTGGGCAAGATGTTTAATCAAGTTCTCTATCTTCTTGATATCATCTAACATAGAAATTGAATTCTTGGCTATCTCATAGGCATCTCTAAACCCATAAATCTGCGATAAAGAAATTGCCTGCTGATTCCTGCATTGATCATTAATAATATTGAAATCTTTTGATGTAAGCATCTCTGCCTCCTTTGTTCATTTACTATTTAAAGTATATCATATTCTGTATACTTGTCAAGTCATCAATTCTATGATATGCTTTATTTGAAAAGAGGTGTGCGATGTGGAAGACTAAAATATTTACAAGGTTTAAACAAGGATATTGGGGTACATCAAGCGAAACAGCAAATAAACTTCTTGCTGATTGCTTAGATGAAGCAATTGAATTTTTAAACAAAGCAAAGGCCGAATATGCTAGTATAAGCCATGACAAAACTGTTTATACTAGTCCAGGAGCTATACGCTCAACGGTGTGCGTCACCGTTCTTTACAAATAACCTGCATATGCAGGTTTTTTCTATACACAAAAACAAGACATTTCTGTCTTGTCTTTATGCAGGGATGAAGGGAATCGAACCCCTACTAAAGGTTTTGGAGACCTTTGTGATACCATTTCACCACACCCCTAAAAGCCTCTTTAGGAGACTTTATTTTTTTAACTCTTTATGAGCGACGTGTTCTCTGCAAACCTTACAATACTTCTTTAAATCTAATTTCCCCTCTACATTCTTTGATTTATATGTATAGTAATTAATTGTTTTACATTTTGTACACTGTAACTTCACGTACGGTTTTTTCTTTTTTGCTGCCATATATTTATTGCTGAGCCCAAGAGAGGATTTGAACCTCCGACCTACTCCTTACCATGGAGTTGCTCTACCACTGAGCTACCTGGGCCGATATTCCTTCTTTGACTCTGTTTATTCTAATTTCTTAATTTAACAGATTATCGTAATTTTAGCAAGTCTTTCTTTTTCTATATAACTGTAATCCTACTAAAGATAAATGACACATAATGCTATATACAATAGGTCCTAATACTACTAATGGCCCAAACATCTCAAAGGCAATAATAGAAGCTAAAGTAAAATTCTTGAACATTGATATAGTCATCCATGATATCTGCTCCTGCTTATCTTTTGATATAAAACTTGAGATTATTCCTTGAGCCAATAACACAAAAGAAATAGCTAATACTAACATCAATATCCCCTGCTCATTCCCTTTGATTAAGCCATTAATAGGAGCAACTACTCCCCAAACTAAAACAATAAATAAGAAGGAATTGATATTCGGAGAAACTTTAATAACATTATCCTTATATTTAAAAAATATTCTTGTAATTAAGAAAGGAATAAATATCATTTTGAAAATCAAAACAAGCATTGGGAAAAAATCTATTTGGATAAATGATCCTAGGGTTAGAAAAACAAGAAGAGATGTAATGAAAGGAGCTATAAAATGAGATATAGCTACAGAGACTGCAGCCTTCTGAGATTGTCCATTAAGCATATCTGTGAATACTACAGAAGCTACAGCAGTTGGTGTTGCACAGATTAATATTAGTCCTGTAAATAACTCTTGTGATAATAGAGATTTGAAGAACAAAGCAAGTATCACTGGAGTGATGAATATCAGAAACAATATTAAGATGTGCTTCTTTATAA
>CBDUWM010000041.1:0-5762 GCA_965370925.1 uncultured bacterium | reverse complement strand
GGCGTTATTACAGTAGAAGAATCAAAAGGAATAGGACTTACAAAAGATGTAGTAAAGGGACTTTCTTTTGACAGAGGATATATTTCTCCATATATGATAACTGATTCAGAGAGAATGGAATCTGTTTTAGAGAATCCATATATACTTATTACAGATGAAAAGATATCTTCTATACAGACAATACTTCCATTACTTGAATCATTAGCAAAACAAGGAAAGAAAGAATTGGTTATTATTGCAGAAGATGTAGATTCAGAAGCTTTAGCAACTTTAATTTTGAATAAGTTGAGAGGAGGTTTTAATGCTTTAGTAGTGAAAGCTCCAGGTTTTGGAGATACTAAGAAAGATTTAATGCAAGATATTGCAATTGTTACAGGAGCTCAGTTAATATCAAAAGATTTAGGAATGTCTTTAGAAAAAATCACAATAGAAGATCTAGGAACAGCAAAAAAAATTAAATCAACAAAAGATACTACTCTTATCATTGATGGTAATGGAAAAAAAGAAGATATTGAAAAAAGAATAAATCAAATTAAAGAACAGATAAAAAACTCAGATTCAGAATATGATAGAGACAGACTTACTCAGAGACTTGCGAAGCTTTCCGGAGGAGTTGCAGTAATTAGAGTTGGAGCAGCAACAGAAATAGAACAAAAAGCAAAGCAACATAAAGCAGAAGATGCAGTTAATGCTACAAAAGCAGCAATAGAAGAGGGAATTGTAGTAGGAGGTGGAGTTGCACTTTTAAGAGTTTCAGAAATGATAGAGGAAACTAGCCAAGATCCAGATGAGAATTTAGGAATTAAGATTGTTAAGAAAGCATTAAGACAACCTATTATCCAAATAGCAGAGAATGCTGGAAAAGATGGGAAAGTTGTAGCATATGAAGTATTGAAACAGAATGGAAGTTTTGGGTATAATGCAGCAACAGAGAAGTTTGGAGATTTAATAAAGGAAGGTGTGATTGACCCAGTGAAGGTTATTAGATCTAGTTTAGAGAATGCAGTCTCTGCATCTTCAATATTGATAACTACAGAATGTGTGGTTGTGAATAAGAAGGAAGAGAAAGAAGAGCCAACATATTGATATTAGGTATTGTGAATCAAGGGAATAATTAAAGTATTTAAAAAGCCATTTTGATAAAAGGCTTTTTAAATAAGGTTTAAGTGCTGACAAAAGTATTATCGGTAGTTGAAATATTTTTCAACACCTCCTCTTGTTACTCTGACCCTAATTAATGATAGTAATATATTAGAAGTTAGTCAATAATTAAGTCAAGGGATGTATTAAAATTTGATAAAATGATATAATTAATTAATGAAAGAGGTATTAGTTTCAATGCCAAAGAATGATACTTTTTTGGCACAATTTATATCTTTATATAATTCTCTGAATAATAAATCAGAAGAGTCTTTAATATTTAATTTAAAAGATATAACATGGATTTATCCATTATTAGTTCTTCCATTAAGTTCTTATATCACAAAAACAGATAGCCAATATATTCTTGATGAGAACAGCGAAATATATTCTTATATGAATAATATTGGGTTTCCTATTGGAATAAAATCTTGCTCTGAATTTGAGAAAATAATTAGAGAGAATAGAAGCTACATACCAATCAGTGTTTTAAAAAAAGATAATGTAAATGATAGGCAAAATATAGAAGCTTTATTTTCAGATATTATTTATAAGAATTTAGGATCAGTGAATGGAGCAAAGAGTTCAATTTTGTATCCAATAGGAGAATTAGTGACAAATATATTTGAGCATAGTAATGATGATAAGGGATTTATATTTGCTCAAAATTATCCTAATAAAGGATATTTAGATATTTGTATAGTTGATACTGGTAGAGGATTCAAGAATTCTTATAAAGAAGAAAAGAATATTATTTTAACTGATAAAGAAGCTATTATAGAAGTTATGAGAGGGAACTCTACAAAAAAGAGTAAAGAAAGGGGATACGGAGTGTGGACATCAAAGAAAGTAATTTGCAATGCATTAGGAGGCCAATTTCTTGTTTGTTCTGGATCTGCTTTATTATTATCTAATAATAATACAGAAAAATTTTATACATTGCCCGATTTCTATTGGCAGGGAGTTATTATCTCAGCAAGAATTAATAAGCCAAACGGACCGATTGATATTTCTTCATATATTGAATAAATAATATTATATGTTATAATAAAATATGAACAAAAAGTGTAATACAATTATTATTTCCAATATTTTATCTACGATTATAACTTCTAGAGACGCTGTTAATTTACTTAAGAAAAGAATTATAAGTTTAAATAGTTGTGTTAATTTAGATTTTTCTGATATTGAATTTGTTTCTAGGTCTGCTGCTCATGCTTTGATATTATTAAAAGAAGACTTTTTAAACGAAAAAACAGATATATTTTTTTTAAATACTAATGATGAAGTTAAGAAAATGATTAGAATAGTAGCGGCGAATAGAGTTGTACCAAAAGATAAGCCAGATTTTAATCCAGAAGAGGCTTCGTTTAATGATTTTTTAAAAGAAATATCAGTTTAAATACAATATTGATTTTATCATCTTGCAGTTGTATAATGAAAGTAATAAAATAAAAACAAAAAATTATGTGGATTTTACTTATTCTACCAATAGTAATAGCTATCGCAGTTGTTAATTACTACAATGTCTTAGTTGCTTTAAAACATAGAGTCAAAGAAGCTTGGGCAGATATTGATGTTCAATTAAAGAGAAGATATGATTTGATTCCTAATTTAGTTGAAACAGTAAAAGGATATGCTACTCATGAGCAAGAGACTTTAGAGAAAGTTATTCAAGCTAGAAATAGTGCAATGAATGCTAAAAGTACTTCAGAGAAAGCAGAAACAGAGAATCAGTTGTCTCAAACACTTAAAAGTATTTTTGCTTTATCTGAGAATTATCCAGATTTAAAAGCAAATGAAAATTTTAAACATCTACAAGAAGAATTAGTAGATACAGAAAATAAAGTGCAGGCTTCTAGAAGATTCTATAATACAAATGTAAGAGATCTTAATATTAAAGTTGATGTTTTCCCAACAAATATTGTTGCGAATATGTTTGGATTCAAAAAAGAATCTTTATTTGAAATTGCAAACAAAGAAGAAAGAAACAATCCGAACGTTAAGTTCTAAGTATGGCAAGTATATATACTAATATTGATTCTAATAATAAGAGAACGTGGATATTAATGTCTGCGTTCTTATTACTTGTAATCTTAGTTGGATATGCTTCATATTTATATACTGGAAATTATTCAATAATGGTCATTATTCTTATTGTCGCCTTTTTCCAAACAATGGCTTCTTATTGGTATTCAGATAAGATAATACTTGCGTATACTAAATCAAAACCAATCAAACAAGAAGATAACAAGGAGTTATATAGATTAGTAGAAAACTTATCAATTACAGCAGGTCTGCCTATGCCAAGAGTGTATGTAATAGGAAGTTCACAGATTAATGCATTTGCTACTGGCAGAGATAAAGATCACGCGGTTATTGCAGTAACACAAGGATTATTAGATAGATTAGATAAAAACGAATTACAGGCAGTTTTAGCTCATGAATTATCTCATATAGGAAATAAGGATATATTATTGCAGAGTGTTGTGGTTGTGTTAGTAGGGACGATTGTGCTATTATCAGATATATTTTTTAGAATAGGATTAATAGGAGGTAATAAAAAGGAGAAGAACCCATTAGCATTAGTAGGATTAGTTTTAATAATCTTATCCCCTATTTTTGCAAAATTAATACAACTAGCTATATCTAGAAAAAGAGAGTTTGTTGCAGATTCAAATGCAGTATTACTTACAAGATATCCAGAAGGCATGATTTCTGCATTAGAAAAGATTTCCCAAGATAAGAAAGAGATGAAGAGAACTTCAAATGCAATGTCCCATTTATTCATTGCAAATCCGATTAAAAAGAAGAATTTTCTTTCAAAGATGTTTGCAACTCATCCACCGATACAAGAAAGAATAAACGCATTAAAATAAAATATATGATATACGATTTAATTATAATAGGAGCAGGCCCAGCAGGGATGACTGCTTCAATATATGCCTCCAGATATAATGTCTCCCATATTATGATAGGTAATCTTATAGGAGGCATGGCTTCAGAAGCTACAAAGATTCATAATTGGCCAGGGATAAAAGAAATATCTGGTTTTGATTTGTCTCAGAAAATGGCAGAGCATACAAAAGAACTAGGAGGAGAGATTATTACAGATAAGGTAATAGATATTAAAAAAGAAGATAATATTTTTTCTTTAAAAACAGAAAGTGATAAAGAGTTTCAAGCAAAGACAATAATACTTGCGACAGGGACTACTAGAAGAAAGTTAAATGTAAATGGAGAAAAGGAGTTTACTGGAAAGGGAGTTTGTTATTGTGCAACATGTGATGGTCCTTTATATAGGAACAAGAATATCGCTGTTGTTGGAGGAGGAAACTCTGGAGTATCTGCTGCAATCTATTTAGCAGAAATGTGTCCTAAAGTATATCTTTTAGAAAGAGAAAAAGAATTGGTCGCAGAGTCTATAATGCAAGAAGAATTAAAAAAGTTTGATAATATTGAGGTAATATTAGAAACTGATATTAAAGAGTTAACAGGAGATACTAAATTACAGAAAGCAATTCTTACTAATGGAACAGAGATTGATATAAATGGAATTTTTATAGAAATAGGAGGAATACCAACAGATACTTTAATTAAGAAATTAGGAGTAGAAGTTAATGACTATGGATATATTCTAACAAAGCCAGATCAGAGTACTAACATACTAGGTGTTTGGGCAGCGGGAGATATCACAATGAATTCAAATTCATTTATGCAAATTATTACTGCATGTTCTGAGGGTGCTATTGCAGAGAGTAGTGTTAAGGCATATTTAAGAGATTTAAAATAACAAAAATATTATGGAAGTGAATAAAGATAATTTTACAAAAGAAGTACTAGAATCAGATAAAGTAGTATTGATAGATTTCTATGCGCAATGGTGTCCACCATGCCAAGCATTAATGCCAATAATAAATGAAATCCAAGAAGAGAATAAAGTGGCAAAGATTGATATTGATGAAAGTCCTGATTTAGCAAGTAAATATGAGGTTGGGAGCATACCAACATTAGTGTTTATTAAAGATGGAAAAGAGGTTTTTAGAAATATAGGAACAATGACAAAAGAAGCAATTTTAGAGAAATTTAAGGAGTTGAAATAAGGGTATTGCATTTATTTTGATAATATGCTATTGTGATAACGGTGTTTTCTATTACATATAATTATATTAAATGTGCACAGTTTAATGCGTAATAGGAATAACAAATATAAATAAATTATGTCAAAGAAATTATTCGTAGGGAATTTGGACTGGGGACTAACAGATCAAACACTTCAAGAGACATTTTCTCAATTTGGGGAAATCGAAGAAGCTGTAATCATTAAGGACAGAGTTTCTGGTCGTTCAAAAGGATTTGGTTTCGTAACATTTACAAACGATGCAGATGCTGATAAAGCAATTGCAGAGTTAAACGAAAAAGATGTAAATGGAAGACCAATGACAGTGAACGAAGCAAAACCACTTAAAAGAGACTAAAGTAAAGAGACTAAAGTTTGTGTTACAGGAGAGTGTGCAGATCTGTTAATTCAAATAAAAAAAGACAGGAGGGAAACCTCCTGTTTTTTATATACTCAGGAAACCCCGCACTAAGAAGGCGTCATCATAGTATTGTAGCCTTCG
>CBDUWM010000040.1:0-5981 GCA_965370925.1 uncultured bacterium | reverse complement strand
CAGAAGAGGTAATATCTTTTTGGAAAGAACAAGAAAAGAAAAGAGAAAATCATAATTATTTAATAGACGGAGTTGTTGTGTCTGTAAATGATAATGATATTTACAATGATCTTGGTATTGTAGGGAAAACTCCAAGGGCAGGAAGAGCATTAAAATTCAAGCCAAGAGAAACAACAACAAAGATTATAAATATTATCTTACAAGTAGGGAGGACTGGAGCAATAACTCCAGTGGCAGTTCTGTCTCCATGCAATATTGATGGTGCGATAGTATCTAGAGCAACACTGCATAATCAAGATCAGATAGATAAATTAGATGTTAGAATAGGAGACACAGTAATAGTACAGAGAGCAGGCGATGTTATTCCTGCTGTGTCAAAAGTATTAAAAGAATTGAGAGTTAAAGGAAGCAAGAAGTATAAGATACCTAATAAATGCCCTATATGTAATTCTGAATTAAAAAAAGAGAAAGTTGCATATAGATGTGTTAATAAGAATTGCCCTGCAATGCATAAGGAGAACATTTATCATTTTGTATCAAAGCAAGGATTTAATATAGATGGTTTAGGTCCAGAGATTGTAGATTCTTTATTGGAAAACAAAGTGATTAAAAATGCAGGAGATATTTTTGAAATTAAAAAACAAGATATATTATTCTTAGAAAGATTCGGAGAAAAGTCATCGCAGAATTTAATTGATTCCATTAATAATTCAAAAGAAATATTATTTGATAAGTTTATTTATTCTTTAGGTATAAGGCATGTGGGAGTGAAAACTTCCTATGATTTAGCCAAGCATTTTAAGAATATAGATAATTTGAAGAAAGCAGAGTTACAAGAATTACTAGATATTGATGAAATAGGAGAAAAATCATCAGAGACAATCTATGAGTTTTTTAATAACAAAGAGAATCTTGTTTTTATTTCTAAATTAATTAAAAACAAGGTAAGAATTATTTCATTAAAAGACGCAGGAGATAAGTTAAAGAATAAGACATTCGTATTAACAGGAACACTTACAATGTCTAGAGATCTAGCTAAACAAAAGATTATGGATTTAGGTGGTAAAGTATCTAATTCAATTAGTGTTAAAACTGATTTCTTAGTATGTGGAATAAATCCAGGATCAAAAGAAAATAAAGCAAAGAAGCTAGGAGTTAAAATATTAAATGAAGAAAAGTTTTTGAAATGTCTATAATAAAACACATAAAGAGAATAGATTGGTTATTAATGCTTGGAGTTTTTATACTTCTTGGGTTTGGGTTTGCCTCTTTGTATAGTATCGCTACTGCAAGTAATGATTATTCTTTCTTATACAAACAGATTATTTTCGCAGTTATTTCTTTGTTATTAATGTTTGGAGTTTCTGTTTTTGATTGGAAAGTATTGAAAAACCATTCAGTATTGATATTGTTTTTTTATTTAATATGTATATTATCATTAGCAGGTCTTTTTATTTTTGCAGTAAAGATCAGGGGAGTGGTGAGTTGGTATGATTTCAAGTATTTTTCGTTTAATCCAACAGAATTAACAAAGATAGTTTTAATAGTATTATTAGCAAAGTATTTCTCAGTTAGACATGCTCATATGTATAATTTTACTCATATTCTGATATCTGGAGTGTATGTATTAATTCCATGTGCTTTAATTTTTTTCCAACCAGACTTTGGATCAATTCTAATTATTATAGCTTTATGGGTTGGAATATTGCTTGTATCTGGTATTAAACTCAAACATTTACTTATTTTGCTTGGAACAGGTATTGTTGTTTTCGCAATTTCATGGGTATTTCTATTAAAACCTTATCAAAAGGAGAGAATAACTACCTTTTTAAACCCAGAGGTGAATACTTTGGATGAAGGATGGAATCAAGCACAATCAGAGATTGCCGTAGGGTCTGGAGGTGTATATGGAAAGGGCATAGGAAAAGGGTCTCAGGTTCAATTGGGATTCTTACCGGAGTCAAAGACTGATTTCATATTTGCTGCAATTGCAGAGGAAACTGGCTTTGTAGGTGTGTTTTTCCTTTTACTTGGTATTCTTATTGTAGTTTGGAGAGCTCTGAGGATTGCAATGAAATCAAGGGATAATTTTTCTAAGTTCTTTGCTGTGGGATTTGTGATAGTATTCTTTGTGCAGAGCTTTATTAATATAGCAATGAATTTAAAGGCTTTTCCAATAGTTGGGATTCCGTTACCATTGGTTAGTTATGGGGGAAGTAATCTAGTATTCACATTTATTACAATTGGGATAATTCAGGGATTGAAGAGTAATGAACTTACATAGGGCTTGACGTATTGTCTATAGTGTGATATTTATAGATAGAATTTATTAATGTAAGGACTCCTAGGAATTGAAGTAATTTCTATATAAATTAATTCATTTGCACATATACAAATGAACAAAGAAAGGATAGTGAAAGATGACAGATAAAAAATTAGGCTATACCATTATGAAGGTAAGTGAATTTGCGCGTAAGTTTAATATTCGTCAAGATCAAGTATATAGACTTTTGAGAAATAATGGATTGCCAAAGATTACTATTGGGAAAAGAAAGTACAGAGTAATTGTGAAGCTAGAGTGGATTGAAGTTCTAAGTAGTGAGGATGAACAGCTTATGACTGTTCAAGAAGCTTCAAATAAGACAGGAATTCCTGAACAGGGCATTATGAATGCTATAAGATCTAAGAAAATTTCAGGGTATTTAAATGGTCTAACCTATAGAATAGGAAAAAAGGGATTAAAGCAATTACAACAAATGATTGGAGATGTGTCTGAAATTGATGATAACGGGAAATATGGAACAATAAGGTTGTAATTGATTTTACAGCATCAAGACCAATAGTCGTATTCGGCATTGGTCTTTTTATTATACCACTTGACTTTTATTTAAATATAATATACTATTGGGATATACGAGCCCGAGCAAAGAATTTTAGGATACTAAAATTATTTTTTTAATATTATTTTGAATAATATCTTCATTAATTAAATTTAAATAACAATCGCCCTCAAAAGAGGTGATTTTTGCATTTTATTTTATGGAAAAAATTAAGATAAAGAGTTTTAATAAGTCTAAAGTTAATTATAAACTTCCCTATTTCTTGCAGAGTCAAGATGACGCTTGGGAGAAGTTTTGGAGAGAGGATCTTTTGACCCTCTTAAAGGAATCTTCACCTATTAGAGATTACACTGGCAAGGAGTCAGAATTATGGTTTTTAAACTATAAATTAGGGAAAGCTAATTACGAAAGTGATTTAGAGGCAAAAAAAAATAACGACTCATACACTGCGCCACTTAAGGTTAAACTTAAGTTGGTTAATTTGAAAACAAAAGAAGAGAAAACTCAAGAAGTGTTCTTAACAAACTTCCCTTTAATGACAAATAGAGGAACTTTTATCATTAATGGAGTTGAAAGAGTAGTAGTCTCCCAGTTGATTAGATCACCGGGAGTTTTCTTTACTTCAAGAGTTATTGCAGGTAAGAAATATTTCTCAGCAAAGATAATTCCATATAGAGGTTCATGGTTGGAATTTGATACAGACGCAAATGGATTTATTGGAGTAAAGATTGATAGAAAAAGAAGAGTTGCAGCAACAACAATGTTAAGAGTGTTTGGAATTGATACAGACGCAAAAATCAAAAAGGCTTTTAAGGATGTAGACACAGATCCTGATTTAAGTTATATCGATAAGACAATTTCTAGAGATCCTGCAAAGAATCAAGGAGAAGCAGCACTTGAAATTTATTCAAGATTAAGACCAGGAGACTTACCTAACCCAGAAGCAGCACTAGAATTTATTAATAACATGTTTATTAACTTCAATAGATATGATATGTCTGTTGTTGGTAGATGGAAGACAAATCAAAGACTTGCAGAAATTAAGAAACAGAAAACTGTTAAACCAGAACATAGAATATTATCAAAAGAAGATATTTTAGCAGTAATGAGAGAGGTTGTTAGATTGAATAATGATCCAGAAGCAACAGAAGATCAGATTGATCACTTGGGAAATAGAAGAGTAAGAACATTTACTGAATTGTTGTTGAATTCTTTAAAGATCGGAATGATGAGACTTGAAAGAAATGTAAAAGATAAAATGTCTTCTACTGATTTTACAATTCCAGAAGATTTCTCACCTTTGAAATTAATCAATCAGAGACCAATAATGGCATCTGTTAAGACTTTTTTCTCATCTTCTCAGTTAGCACAATTCATGGATCAAACAAATCCATTAGCAGAGTTAGAACACAAAAGAGAGGTTATTTCTACTGGTCCTGGAGGATTGGTAAGAAAGAGAGCAGGGTTTGAGGTTAGGGATGTACAACCATCTCATTATGGTAGAGTATGTCCTATTCAAACTCCAGACGGACCTAATGTTGGTTTGATTGGACATATATCAACATATGGAAGAATCAATAGTTATGGATTCTTAGAAACTCCTTATTATAAAGTAGAGAATGCAAAAGTTACTTCAAAAGTACAATATTTAGACGCATATACAGAAGAGAGATATAACATTGCACCTGCTGATATTGAAATTGATGATAATTTGAATATTAAAGGAACAATGGTTGAGGCAAGAATTAAAGGTAAGCCAGGAATGATAAATAAGAAGGATATTGACTATATTGATGTATCTCCTACACAGACAATTTCTATTGCCGCTAACTTAATTCCATTTTTACAAAATGATGATGCTAAAAGAGCATCTATGGGATCAAACATGCAAAGGCAGGCTATTCCATTACTTAAGCCTGAAATTGCTTTAGTCGGAACAGGACTTGAAGAAAAAGTTGCAAAAGATTCAGGACAGGTTGTAATTTCTGAATATGATGGAGTTGTAGATGAGGTAGATGCACAACATATTAAAATTAAATCTACAAAAGCAGGCGAGAAATCAAAAGTCTATGAACTTAGAGTTTTTGTTAGAACTAACCAATATACTTGTTTCCACCAAAAACCTATTGTAGAGAAAGGACAGAAAGTTAAAGCAGGAGATGTTATTGCAGATGGAGGAGCAATCAAGAATGGCCAAATTGCACTTGGAAGAAATATATTAGTAGCGTTTATTACATGGAGAGGATGGAATTATGAAGATGCGATACCAATTTCTGAAAAGTTAGTACAAGAAGATGCATTTTCTTCTATTCATACAGAAAGTTTTACTTGTGATATTAGAGAAACAAAACTAGGACCAGAAGTAACAACAGCAGATATTCCTAATGTATCAGAAGAGAAATTAAAAGACTTAGATGAAGAGGGAATTATCAGAATCGGAGCAGAAGTTAATCCTAATGATATTTTAGTAGGAAAGATTTCTCCAAAAGGAGAAAGAGATTTAACTCCAGAAGAAGAATTA
Source organism: uncultured bacterium (assembly GCA_965370925.1). GTDB lineage: Bacteria > Patescibacteriota > Minisyncoccia > Minisyncoccales > JAGOPM01 > JAGOPM01. The sequence goes on along the minus strand of CBDUWM010000040.1, from coordinate 620 downwards.
GTACAAGCAATCTTTGGAGAAAAATCAAGAGATGTTAAAGATACTTCCCTATTAATGCAACATGGTAAAAGAGGAAGAATTGTTAATGTTAAGATATTTGAAAGAGCAAAAGGACATAGATTAGATCCAGGAGTAATAAAGAGAGTTAAGATTGAAGTTGCTCAATGGAGAAGAATTGGAGCAGGAGATAAATTAGCAGGAAGACATGGAAACAAGGGTATTATTTCAACGGTATTACCAGTTTCTGAAATGCCATATCTAGAAGATGGGACTCCAATTGATATAATGTTGAATCCACTTGGTATTATTTCCAGATTAAATATTGGACAGATTATGGAAACTAATCTTGGATTTGCAGCATATAAGCTAGGGTATATTGCACACTCTCCTTCACTTGCAGGAGCAAAGGAAGCAGATATTAAAGCTGAATTAAAGAAAGCAGGACTTCCAGAAGATGGAAAGATGACTCTATACGATCCAAAAACAGGTAAGCCATTTCCAGAGAAATGTACTGTTGGATACATGCATATGATTAAACTTAACCACATGGTTGAAGATAAGTTACATCAGAGATCAATTGGAACATATTCATTAATTACTCAACAACCATTGGGAGGTAA
>CBDUWM010000039.1:0-6228 GCA_965370925.1 uncultured bacterium | reverse complement strand
AAGATTTTTCATCAAAATCTCCATGTTTTTTCTATTAGTATTTATGAAATAAGTATATACATTAATGCCATTAAAGTCAGATAACGCTTTACGATTTGGAATAAATGTCTCATGTTCTATTTCTGTATCAACATTTAGACAAGCATACCTATATGGTGAACTAAAAACTTGTCCCTCAAATCTTGCGGCTACAACGAAGTTGTTAGGATTTATAGGATCTTGAAGCAAAATTGGAACAATACCAATTTTTTTGTTACCAATAACCATCTCTGCACTTTTCTGTCTTGAATTTCTTATACTTGCTCTATCTTCCTTTTCTTTTGATTCCTTATTAGCCGATTCTACTTGTTTTACTTCCTCTAGTCTATTCTCTTCCGCAGTAAAAATATCATTAATTGCTTTTATAATCATATCAATTGATTCATCAACAGTTAATGCTCTACATAATAGTTTACCATCTTTGTTTTTTACTTCTTGGTAAATTCTACTAAATATTGGTTGCATAATAGTTACTTTATATTCTCTTTCATCTACAATAAAACGATGTTCTAAGAAGATTAGAGCGGAATTCTCTCTTTTCTCATTAAAATCTCTGGCAACTTTCTTCATCGCAGAGACAACAAACCAACTTCTTTTATGCTCCTTTACATCATCTATTGGCACAAGATAATAAATAAATCTCTTTACTCCAACGCCAGAAAGATATATTGCATCCGTTAACGCAACACCTTGAGAATTTTTTATCTCAATTTGTATAGCCTTTTCCATTCCATTATGCAAGTCCCTTTTTATCCCATCAGTCGACATATACTACTCCTTTTTTTAAAAGAACCATAGATTTCTGCACTAAACTACAGTGATTCTTCCGTCCCTTATTATATCCAACAATAATATAATGTCAAGCATATAAAGAAAAACCCCGTTTTTTAGTGGGGTTTTTTGGTTAGAAATTTATACTGTTTCTTTTGTAAAAAAATCAGCATAGCATTCCATGAAATCATTATAAAACTCATCAACTTTTTCCTTTGTAGTGTTTGGAAAATACAAACTTACGTTTATACATCCCGCAGAACCATTTCTGCAATGCATAACATCTGATTCTACTGGAAAAGCTTTTTGAATTCTCAATGCTTCCTTATACCGAGAAATTGATGGAATAACAGATTCCAAGAATGCGTCATATGCACCAATTTCTTTTGTGGAGAATTTTAATGGAATTAAGAAACAATTTCTTCTTGCTGGATCTAATAAGATAAATGGATAACGTCCAATATCTTTTGACCCAATAATTCTCCTAGCCGCGTTCACAATTTCGAGTTTTTTCTTCCGATTCTTATCATAAATATCTATGATTTTTAATCTCAACCTCTCTATTTTCTCTAAACCATTAGTATTACTATGGTTATTGAAAATATATCGGAGATATGGGACAAAAATCAAAACATCATAAGAATTACCATCAAGGGTAATTTCAAAACTACCCAATTCAACAGCTGATTTATTTACTTGATTCAGCCTTTCTGCTAATTCCTCCATTGAGCTTTTTACAAAACTCCGTGCTCTTTCTCTATATATATTACCTTTAGGTGATATATAGTAAAAGAAGGTAAATGGGATTTCTTTTCCCATCTTATTCTTGTAAGAGAAAGAAGATTGCATTGCTACTGTGGGTTTGGTTCCTGTTTGATTCAAGTTAGCAACTTCACATTCTATTGCAAATTTAATTGCTTCTTCATGTTCACGCCATTTCATACTCATGTAATCCTCCTTAAATTGACAAAGATCTTTTGATTTCTACACCGAAGTGTAGTAGTTTGTCTATCAATACTATATCAATATATTTGATGTTTGTCAAGCCCTTCAAAAACCCTTGTTTTTGGGATATAATAAGGAAATCACATGATATACTTTCTAACCAAAAAAACTAAGATAATTATTGTAATCTTTCTATTTCTCCTAATTTTTACAATATTTAACAATCCTATTAAAAATACATGGTTTTCAATAACAGAACCTGTATATAACAACTTATCTAAGCAAGGTGGCTTTCTTCATTATTTTAAAAGCATGGATGATCTAGAAAATAGAAATAAAGAATTAGAAAAAAGATTCTTGGAATTAGAATCAGAAACTTCAGAATGCAAATTAATAAAAAAAGAATTAGAGGATTTAAAATCTGCAATGAATCTTTCTATACACGAAAGATTTAAACTAATATCTACAAATATTATTAAAAAAGAAAGTGATAGGGAATACATACTACTTAACAAGGGAGAAAACAATGGAGTGTTATTAGACATGACCGTTATTACACCTGAGAATGTCCTAGTAGGAAAAGTAACTAAGGTTTACAAGAATCATTGTGAAGTTAAACTCTTAACTGCAAAGGATTTTTCATTTAATGTCAGAATAAAAGACAAAGAAATTGAGACTATTGCAAAAGGAATGGCCAGTCCAGATATCCTATTAGATCTTGTCACAAAAGAAACAAATATTACTATAGAAGATATTATCCTATCATCTCATACAGGAGGAATATTCCCCGAAGGTCTATTAATAGGAAAGATACAGAATATCAAAAGAGAAGATATCAATCCATTCCAAGAAATCACCGTAACTCCTTATTACAAACACAGGGAGAATTATAATCTATTTTTAATCACAAATGATTAATATTTTTACATTAATATTTCTTTCAATATTACAGGACTCTTTATTTATTCCTAGTAATATCGGTATAAACTTAGTCTTAGGATATTTATTCACTCTTTTCTTTTTCAAAAAAAAGAATATGTTTTTGTATTTTCTTACAGCTGGAATAATGCTTGATTTAACTTCTACATATCACATAGCAGGACATACATTACTTTTAATAATATTCTTCTTTGTTCTCAATTTTCTTTTTGAATCAATAGATAAAAATATTGTCTCATTTTTAATCGTAAGTTTCTTTCTGTTAATTACTTATTTCTCATACTCTCAATTATTGGGTATAATAGGAAGTAATATAGGATTTGATATAAACTTGAGTGTCAGTCAAGCAGGTTTTAATTTGATTTATTGCCTATTTTCATACTTAATATTTAAATATGTTTTTTACAAGAAATAAATTTAGAATTCAAAAAAGAGACATTGAACCACAAGAAATTCTTTTAGATAAACTATCATCTAAAAGAGATGTTGAAATGGGAAATTTTGAGGTCCCTGTTTCAAACTTAATTATTAAGATAATACTAATTATTGCTATTGCAATGAGTATTTTCTTACTATCTAGAACCTTCTCATACCAGATAATCAACGGCCAGACTTTTAAAGAAAAATCCATAAGAAATCAATTCATCATAAAGACAATTAATTCTGGAAGGGGAATAATCTATGATAAGAATGATAAGCAATTAGTGTATAACACGATATCTTTTACTCTTTTATGTAAAAAATCAAAATACTCTGATAACTTGTTAAAACAAATCTCTGATTCTCTTTCTTTAGATTATGAGGAATTAAACAACACAAGAAGAAACAAAGACAATGATGTTATTATCATTAAAGACATTCCAAAAGATAAGCTTGCTTTAGTATATGGTAATATAGACTTATACATAGGATGTAGAGTAGAAAAAAATATCATAAGAGAATACCTTACTGGAGAGCATTTATCACATTTAATAGGGTATGAAAAGGAGGGGGAAGGAATGGGAGTAGAGTTTGCATATAATGAATATTTAGAATCATCAGCAGGATCTATAAGAAAAGAAAGAGATGCTGTAGGTAAGATAATAAGTGAAGATATCTCAGAACTACCAAAACCAGGGAATAATATTCACTTGAATATTGATGTAAATTTACAGAAGAAAATAAAAGAAACATTGCAGAAATATCTAGATGACTCACAGGCAAAATCAGCATCAGGAATTGCAATAGACCCAAGGAACGGAAAAGTACTTGCAATGGTCTCTCTTCCTGGATTTGATAATAATATATTTTCCAAAGGAGTATCATCTTTAGAATGGCAGAAGATATTAGATGATCCTAGAACCCCATTTCTGAATAGAACGATAGGCGGACTATATCCCGCGGCTTCTACTATTAAACCATTTATTGCCATGGCAGCCTTAGAACATGAGATAATCAAGCCCAGTGATGTCCTATACTGTCCACAGCAACTTTGTTTACCTAATCCATATTCTGGAGTGGATGAATGTTTTGTTGACTGGAGAGCTCATTCTAACTCAAATATGTATCAGGCCATTGCTCAATCAGTAAACCCATATTTCTATAAAATTGCTGGGGGATATAAGGACTTTAAGGGTTTGGGAATTGTAAGATTATCAGAGTATTTATCTCAATTTCCTTTTGGAAGAAGAACGGGAATAGATATTGCAGGAGAAGTACAAGGAGTAATGCCAACGCCAGAGTATAAGAAGGAAAAATACGGAACAAACTGGTCCTTAGGAGATACATACAATCTTGCTATTGGACATGGATATGTACAAGTAACTCCAATACAAATCGCAATGTCAACTGCTGTTATTGCTAACAGAGGAACACTATACAAACCACAGATAATAAACTATGTCACAGATCAACAGGGAAATGTTATCAAAACTTTTGAAAACAAACCTATAATAAAAGACTTCTTAAAAAATAGAGTTCTAGAACCTGTTAGACAAGGAATGAGGGAAACAGTATCATCTGGAATGGGAACAGCACATATGCTTGATAACTTACCTGTGATGGCAGCATGCAAAACAGGAACAGCACAGACTCCTAGATCTAACTACTTTGACATCTGGATATCAATATTTGCACCATATGAAGAACCAGAGATTGTATTAGTATTGCTTGGAGAAGATGTAAGAAGCAAGAATTTCTTTGTTCTAAATTCATCATACGAAGTATTGAAATGGTACTTTAAGGGAGATGAAATTGAAGTAAAAAAGGAGATAATCAATGCCACTATAGAGTAGTGGAATACTAACCTTGACATATTGTTATAAACATATATATTTAATAATAGGAATAAACACAAATATATGACAAAATACTTATCAAAAGAAGGTCTAGAGAAACTAGAAAAAGAATTAGAAGATTTAAAATCTCAAAGAAAGGATATAGCGGCTAGATTAAAAAAAGCTGTGTCTTATGGAGATTTATCTGAAAATGCAGATTATTCTCAAGCAAAAGATGACCAGTCCTTTTTAGAAGGAAAGATTTTAGAAACTGAAGAACTACTAAGAACAGCTGAAGTCTTAGAACATGCTAAGGGAGGAATGATTGGAATGGGATCTGAAGTAGAAGTCCAATGTGATGGAGATAAAGAGAAATACACAATCGTAGGATCTCAAGAAGCTAACTTACTAGAGAATAAAATTTCCGTTGAATCACCCTTAGGAAAAGAATTAATGAATCAAATGGAAGGAGGGGAGATAATAGTCAGTACCCCAGAAGGAAAAAAGAAATACAAGATATTGAAAGTGAAATAAATTATATTACGAACTAGAAAAAGAGTATAATCATTATGCTCTTTTTCTTTACATATCATAATATATATGATATACATATTTGTACATCAAAGTACAAATAACACTCCCTATATAGGGAAAAAGGAGATTTACAATGTGTATTAAGGTTATACTCACGAAAAAACGACTTATTCCAATTGAAGAGACTAAGAATAAGGATAAACATTATCTTGCAATAAGAACAACAATGCTTCATCTAGCAGAAATTGCAAAAGAAGAATTTAATGTAAATCCTATATTAGAAATTCAAGAAATTGAAATTCCAGGCTCACCATCATTCAATTATCTTTTTGTATTAAAGGATAGTGTCACATTTGGTTCTCCACTTGCGATCCACAAATCAAACTATGAGTTTCTTAATTCCACTATTACTCTATTGAATAACGATTTTGTAAAACTCTTCGAACAAGAAAGAACTTTCCCAGAAACTCCTGTGAAAGTAAAAATTATCGGTGATTTGTATATCTGACCCAATGCCCACTAATCCTAGTGGGCGTTTTCTTTACTTTTAATCTAAAAACTCGTAAAATATAGTATGCCAAATATAGAAGAAATAAGAGAAATAAGAGTCAAAAAACTCAAGTCTTTGATATCTAAAGGAGAAAATCCTTATCCTTTAAATACAAAAAGAACACACACCTCAGAAGAAGCTTTAAAGGAGTTTTCGAAACTCTCAAAAGATGAAACTCAAGTCATACTTGTAGGA
>CBDUWM010000038.1:0-6426 GCA_965370925.1 uncultured bacterium | reverse complement strand
GTGAGGTTTCTGATATCTATTTTTTATTGATATTTCCTCTCTTACTGATCTATATTATAAGGGAAAATATTGCTCTACTTTTCCTGCTTTTAATTTCAAAGATAATTTCTTCTGTGTTTTAGCAGATACAGCAGATATTTTTATTCCTTTAAATAAATCCAAAACTTCGATAACATCATCTAAAAGATTAATTCCAAATATCTTATAGTGTTCTTCCATTCTCTTATATCTTTCTTTAATGAAATTATCCATATCCAATTCAGCCAGATTAGGATTTAAAGATAAAAGAAAATCTTTCTGTTCTTTACCAAACATTTTTCCAATAAAATATCTAATAAAATCAGATTCTTTTAAATCTAGGTTTGATTCTCTCAGAATATCTCTCATAGTCTTAAAAGATAATATTTCAGAATCAATAATGATATTATCAACATCGAACAATACACCAAATACACCTTCTAATAACATATCACTTCTCCTTTATGTTAATGTTCTGTATCCTACCATACAATGAATATATATATATTACAAGTATCAAAAAATCCCTTTCTCAGGGATTCTTTTTAAAACTTAGATACTAACTCTTGAGCAAACTTCTTCATTTTTGCTAATTCTTGCATTCCTTTCTGTGTTGTCTTGTATGCTCCTCTTCCTTGAAACTTCATCTTCTCTATATATCCAGAGTTCTGTAGTCTAAATAAAACTGTTTTTGTTGTTATTTCATTTGGAAGAAAGTCAAACTTCTCAAAGACTAGCCTTCTTACTTCTTCAATAACAATTTCATTTTCTGCCCCCAACAAAAGAACATATATCCATAAGTTCCCTCCTGTTGTATTATTTTTAAATCTTGAGAATGGTTCCATAAATTTACTTTTAAAATTATTGTGATATGATTAAATAGACCTTGTTTTATTGTAGCAGTATAAAATAAACTGTCAATTATGCAACCATATGAGAGATTACAAAAACTGAATACTGTAGAGAATCTTTGGATTTATTTACTTGTCTTATTGAAAGATACTGACACTCCTATTTATGCTTGGGAAATACCAGCTATGATAAAAAAAAGATTCTCATTTAGAACTGGAAAGATTACTCCATATAGAGTTTTATATAGATTAGAAACTCAAGGACTTGTTACTTCTGAATTAGAGAATAGAAAAAGACTTTATAAAATCACAAAACAAGGAGAAGCAGAATTGAAAAAAGCTATTAAATATTATCAGAAGATATTAAGAGACATAAATGGATAAAGAATCAGACATACAACAAGTAGTAAACCATTATTTCTATTCCAAAGGATTAACTTTAGGAGAAATAAAAGATGACGCAAAAAAAAGGAAGATTATTTACTCTAGATTTACTAAACCTGCAAAACAACTAATAGAATTATCTGGTTCTGTTTCAGATGCTAAAAAAGCAATAACAAAGGTAGCCCAATGGGCAAATTCTAGAAACTTAGATTATTCAATTGAAACTGTATTTAAAAAATGGCTGGAATTAGATAAACTGAAACCAAAAGAAAGAGTAAAGAAACCTTTTTACAAAGGAGATCCAATGTATTTCTCTGACACTAAAAAGAAATGGTATTTAATGACTTGCGAAGGAGAATGGTTAGAATATGTTGGAGAAGATAAATGTATTGATTGGAAAGAAACATAGAAAAACAGCAGAAATTATCTGCTGATTTTTTTATACTCCGCATAAGAATAGTATGTTAAATAAAATACAATACCGAATATCATTATCAAAAGTATATATGCCATATATTCTGGAACAAGTATTGATAATAGAATAACAATAGCAGAAAGCTTAAATAATCTTCCTCCCATCTTATTAGTCTTTTCCCAAACCATATCATTGGATAAAGTCCATGCATTTCTAATACCTATAATCCAATTCCTCTCTGATTTCTCCATTATATCTCCAGAAAAATAAAAGATTATAGCAATAGCAGGAATTATCATTATTCCCATATTAAACTCATATCCCATATTATATACAATACTCAGTGCATGTATATATACAAAGAATGCAATAATAACTGTAATAAATTTATTATATGAATCTTTGAATTTCTCAATCTTTTCCTTTAATGGAAAAATCTTATACAAATTAAGAAAAAGTAAATATATAAATAACGAAATAAATGGCATTAGTAATAAGACAGTAGATTTATTCATATACCTGTCTACATCACCATTTATATCCCAATGCGAAGCCATTAAATCTGGCATTTGATTCCATACTAATAAGGATAATACAAAACCAAATATAATTAATATTTTATTTCTCATATTATAATTATACCATATAAAATAAAAACCCTCAATTTGAGGGCTTAATAAATCCTATCAACCAAACCCATAAAACTTAGTGCTAATGTCTTAAATGTTCTTTGATTCTTACAATATAGATCAATTTTCAATAGAGAATTTGTGACTTTTTTAATATAGTCATAGTAAACTTCAGATGAATTATTAAAACTAATAGAACTTCCACTCATCATACATCTCTCTGACCCTGCCAGATACACAGGAATCATAAATGAATCAGCATGACATATTATTACTGTGCGTATTAGAATTGATTTCTTTTTCAATTTTAACAAGTAATCTGTTAATGCAATACATTCTTTTGCATTTTCCCCATCAGAGTTTATAAGCAAATTGATATACTCTTTGTTATTCTTAGCAAGTAATATTTTGATCTGATTAATAATAGTGCTAATTCCATGGTCAAAAACATAAATGTTTCTTCTGTGATTAGGAAATATTTCTATTATCCTTTTATTCTTTTTTTCAAAGTTATTTCTTCTGAAAAAGAAATCAAATATAGACATTGTGTTTTCCTTTCTTTAAACCAATAGGGATATAATGGTCTATTAAATCCATATTTAGAAGATCATATTGATTCAATCTTGTTCTGCTATACATTAATTCTTTTATCTCTCTTCTTGCAAAAAATCCATTAGTCACTTTACGAAGTAAGTTAATATATCTTACTTGCTTCTTCATTAATATTTTTAAAATGTAATTTATATCCTGCCTTGCTTTCAATTCGTCTTCTTCAGGATCTAACTGATCTAAAATAATTGATTTTAATTTATCAATTTCCGCTATCTCATCCTTATAAAAAGATACATATCCTAAAATAGGATGAAAATACATCTCTATATTATGTAAAATTACCTTCTCTGATCCAGAAAGAAAAATAGGAATTGCGCCAGAAGAAACTTTATTATACCCTATAGTTCTAATAAACATTCCGTTCTTTTTCAATTTAAGAAAAAAATTAGTAAGAAGCTCTGTGTCTATTATATCTCCACCTTCAGAATATATAACTAGATTTAAAGCATTATCATTAATCAAATTCTCTAACATAAAAGAGATATCTTTTATTACAATATTTGCATCTAAAGGTCCTATTATAATATAAGTATTTTCTATATCACGAAATTGATCAAGTATAATTTTTTTTAATAGAATTAATTCTACTTCCAAAAATCTAAATGCCTTTCTATGTTTAAAATTAAACATTATGTTCAAAACAAGATTCCGAACAATTATATATGCAATTTCTAAATTGAATACATCCATTTTTCACTCTCCTTTTTTTAATGTTCTTTATTCAATAGTAATAAAAAACCCCTTATCAATCAAGGGGTCATAACTTTCAATTAAAATCGAGTATGCCTCTGTGAACTAAGCCCATATCAATCAAATCTTGTGTGTTAAGAGTTATTTCCTTATTACACAATTCTTTAATTTTTTCATCATCAATCTTTCCTTCTGTTGCTTTTATAACAGAATCTCTATATCCCTCGCATTTTTCTTCCCACCTCCTTATATCATCCGGAATGCCTTGCAATACGACTTTGATGTAAGAATCAAGACGAATAATACATTCCCGTTTATGGATATTCTCATCAATCACATACTTATGATCAAACTTATAGCTTAAATCTTTTTTACTCTTACACATATCCTCTATGGGATGAACTAACTGATTTCTGACACGCTGCTTGAATTCATGCCTCTGATTCATACAGCAACATTGAATTTTATAAGGTTCTGTTCTGTAGAAACTAATTTGCGTGTTATGAAAAAACATAGTTGTATCACCTAAAAGATATCTCCTTGATGTTGCAAAAAAAACAGGAATTGCTGCAGAAGAGATTTGACTATGCCATCCAATGCCATAAACCAAAATATTACTCTTTCTTAAATTAACCAAATACCTTGTAAGTTTACGAGATTCTCTAGACATTCCACCTGGAGAATTAAACAAGAGACAAATCTGCTTGTTCTTTTCCAATTTCTCTTGGATTCGATCAATTATTTTATCTGCAGAGAAATATTCTCCAACGAATATTCCGTTCTTATTCCAAAACATATCATGGATTTTAGAATAATCTCCAAAATAGAAAACACTTCTGAACCATTCAAATTTAATCCAATTTATAAGGATTGCAAATAAAGCTACAATGTCACATATGTCCATTTTCTACCTCCTTTTTGTTAAACTTCTTTCTAGATTATAACAATATTTAATGTATTTGTCAATACATTAAAACACATTCTTTTTGCTATACTAAACATATGAAGAAATTCTATATCACAACACCAATATACTATGCAAATGATATCCCTCATATAGGACATGCATACACCACCCTAGCAGCAGATGTTATTGCTAGATACCATAAAATACGAGGATATGATGTTCTTTTTATAACAGGAACTGATGAACATGGAAAAAAAATAAAGGACGCAGCGGAAAACAAAGGAATGCAACCAAAAGAATTTGCAGATACTCTAGTTCCCTCTTTTAAATCAGCATGGGAGAAGCTAAACATACAATACGATAGATTCATTAGAACCACTGACCCAGACCATATAATCAAAGTAAAGGAAATACTAAAAAAACTCCATGATAATGGAGATATATACAAAGGAGAATACGAAGGTTATTACTGCACAGCCTGTGAGGCCTATTATACTCAGAAAGAATTATTAAAAGACAATCTCTGTCCTATCCATAAAAAAGAAATAGAAGTTTTAAAAGAAGAAACTTATTTCTTTAAATTATCCAAATATCAAGATAAGTTATTAGAACTATACAAACAAGGATTTATCAAACCAGACTTTAGATCAAAAGAAATAGAAAACAGGGTTAAGGAAGGTTTGAATGATATTTCAATTTCAAGAAAAAACTTAGATTGGGGGATTACTCTTCCGTTTGATGACTCTCATGTAGCATATGTCTGGGTAGATGCTCTTATAAACTACATTACAGCTGGAAAAGACTTCTGGCCTGCAGATATCCATTTAATGGCAAAAGACATTCTATGGTTCCATTCTGTTATCTGGCCTGCAATACTTATGTCTGCTGAGATAGAAATTCCAAAACAAGTCTATGCTCATGGATGGTGGACTATAGGAGGAGAGAAGATTTCAAAGACTACAGGTAATACAATGTCTGTAGATGAGTTAGTAGATATAGCGGGATTAGATCCAGCAAGATACTTCTTATTCAGAGAAATGAGTTTTGGGCAAGACGGAGATATATCAAAAGACTCTCTGATAGAAAGAAACAATAATGAATTAGCAAATAACTTTGGGAATTTAGTATCAAGAATAACAAATCTAGTAGAAAAGTACGGAATAGAGAAAACAGAAAATTCCCTATTATCTAAATTAGATTTAGAGAACTTAGAAAAACTAATGTCAGACTTAGAGTTATCTAAGTATTTAAAATCAGTATTTAATTTTATAGAAACCTGCAATAAATATGTTGAAGATAATAAGATATGGGAGAGTAAAGATAAAAAGAAACTCTATGAACTTATAGATTCTATTAAAGTAATATCAATACTCCTTTATCCTTTTATGCCAGATACTTGTAATAAGATTGCAAACAACCTAGATATAGAAATCAAATGGGAGAATATTAATATTCCGTTAGAAGAAAAGGAAATAAAGAAATCAGAGATATTGTTTGGGAAAATAAAAACCCCCTAACATACAGGGGGCATAATGAGTTATTCTACTAGATATTTATATGGACTAGGTATTTCTTTTTCAGCATAAATAATTTTTGCTTTCTGTCCAAGCACTATTCTTCTTTTCTCAAACTTTTGTTTGATTGATTCAGACCCATTCTCAAGAATAAGTTTTGCATAAAAATGAGATTTAAATTCATCTTCTGGATTACTATCATCTAAGTAGAGTCTATGACAATTAATAAGTCTTAGAATGAAAGAATCAACTTCTTTCTGAGAAAAACCATCGTAATAATCAAGTAATTCTCTAATTATACCAAATGGTCCATTAAGACATGCATTTGCGAACTTCTTCATTAACTTATGCGAAGCGATAAGTTTTGAATCAACAATTTCACGAAATCCTTGTTGAGAAATCAAGA